>CAYFXP010000573.1:0-6195 GCA_964346935.1 uncultured Syntrophobacterales bacterium | reverse complement strand
GGATCCCACGACCAGTTGGAGGACTCGAAGTCCTTGAAGATGATCCGGGCCTCGTTATACCGATCCCAGGTGTCGCTCCACACATAGAAATTGCGCCACCGGCTCCCAGGCTTGGACCGTCGGGCACGCTGAAACCATGGATGCTGGTCAGAGGTATGGTTTATCACCAGCTCGGTGATTACCCGGAGGCCCCGGCGATGGGCTTCACGGAGGAAGACCTTGAAGTCGCGAAGCGTCCCGTAAGCAGCGTGAATGTTGGTATAGTCTGAGATATCATAACCATCATCCCGTAAGGGCGAGGGGCAAAAGGGGAGAAGCCAAAGGGCAGTAACGCCCAGGTCTTGAAGGTAGTCCAGTTTCCCGATGAGCCCCTTGAAGTCTCCGATGCCGTCGCCGTCGCTATCGGCGAACGCGCGGATGTGGAGTTCATAGATGATGGCGTCTTTGTACCAGAGGGGGTCGTCATTCAATCTAAGGTCTTCCCTGTTGCGATATCTCATCGCAGCCGTCCTCTACATGAAGTAATCGAAATCACGCTCCGTGCGAACCCTGCGCCGCAAGCGGAAGATATGTGCGGGAACGACCTGCGGGTCAAGCTCCACATAGTTCCGATTGCCCTGCCACAGGTATCGGGCGTCGCTCAGAAGATCGTGCACTTGAAAGGGCTGCTGGGGATCTATCGCCAACGTTTGCAGGGTCAGCTCCACCCAACCCGAGTGTTTATGGTGGGGGTCCAGGTTTACCACAACCACGATGATGCTGGATAAGTCCTCCGTTTGCTTGCTGTAACAGATGAGCTGGTCATTATCTGTGGGGTGAAAACGGAGGTTCCAGTCGCCGTGAAGGGCCGGGTTTTCACATCGGATACGGTTTACCCGGCCGATAAAATCCCTCAAGCTGCTCGGGCTCGTGATGTCCCATTTCTTGATCTCGTACTTCTCCGAATCCAAGTATTCCTCGCTTCCGGGCTCCCTGGGTCGGTTCTCGCAGAGCTCGAAGGCCGGCCCGTAGATCCCGTAACTGGCTCCCAAAGTTGCTGCTAGCACGACCCGGACCATGAAGGCAGGCCGTCCACCTATCTGGAGGAACTCCGTCAGAATGTCGGGCGTATTTGGCCAGAGGCTGGGGCGGAAGTACTCCCGCACCTCGGTTTGGGCGAGCTCCGTAAAGTATTGAGCCAGTTCCCCCTTGGTGTTACGCCACGCGAAATAGGTATACGATTGGGTAAAGCCTAGCTTTGCCAGCCAATACATGACCTTGGGCCTTGTGAACGCTTCCGAAAGGAAAATTACCTCCGGGTGCTCTTTTTTCACCTCCCCGATGAGCCACTCCCAGAAGTGGAATGGCTTCGTGTGAGGGTTATCCACACGGAAGATGTTTACTCCCTGCTCGATCCAGAAGAGCACCACCCTTTTCAGCTCGTCCCAGAGCTCCTGCCACTTTTCCGTCTCGAAATTGAGGGGATAGATGTCCTCGTACTTCTTGGGCGGATTTTCCGCATACTGAACCGTTTTGTCGGGACGCCACCGGAACCACTCCGGGTGTTCCTTGACGTACGGATGGTCCGGTGTGCACTGAAAGGCCAGATCTATGGCAATCTCCAATCCATGCTCCCCCGCCTTGGCCACGAGCCGCCGGAAGTCCTCCACGGTACCAAGGTGGGGGTGAACCGCCTTGTGCCCACCCTCCGCAGAGCCGATGGCCCAGGGGCTTCCCGGATCATCGGGGTTCGGGGTGGGGGTGTTGTTCTTTCCCTTTCGGTGGGCCCGACCGATGGGGTGGATGGGCGGGAAGTAGAGCACATCAAACCCCATACTCGCCACATACGAAAGACGAGCCTCGCAATCCTTGAACGTACCGTGTCGTCCTGGCTCAGGAGCGCAGGACCGAGGAAACATCTCGTACCAGGCGCTAAATCTGGCCTTCGGCCGATCTACCACCACGAGGAGTTCCCTGTCATAGTTAGTGGCCAACTCCTTGTCGGGGTACCTGGCCATCAACTCCGCGAGCTCCTCTCCCAGGGCAACGGATATCCTGCCAGATGGCTCCGTTCCTGAACCCAATGAGCTTGCCAGCTCCCCGAGCTTCTTCCCGTCAGAACCGGAGGCTCGCCGGCTCGCTTCTTCAACGAGGTCAGTCCCTGTCAGGAGGTCGACCGAGATATCGTGCCCCGCATCGAACTTCTTAGTGAGGCCCTGGCGCCAGGATTTGAAGTGGTCAACCCAGGCCTGAACGGTGTAGCGGTATTGGCCCAGCTCCGTGACGACAAACTCCCCCCGCCAACGATCGTTGACCAGGAAGTCCATGGGGTGTTCCTTCCACTGGGATTCATCATCCTTCCGGTAAAGAAGGACACAGGAGAGGGCGTCGTGGCTGTCGGTAAAAATGTCCGCCTCAACCACCACCTTTTCCCCAGCCGTTCGTTTTATGGGAAAACGCCCGCCGTCTATCTCCGGCTTCACCGCTTCTACGATGACTCTACTTCGTCCATCCCACATTTCATTCACAGATATCATTTTGCCGGGGCCTTCGGTGAGTTCAGGAGGATTCCGGGCTAAGTATTAACACAATAACATATCCAATACGGTTCACCATGTCAAAGGAGCCCCGCGGGAGACATACCCGGCGTTCTCATCTGCTGACCGTCATTGGAATAATGAAAAAGCCTGCGGGAATGGATGCGATAACCTCCCAGCAGGGTGCAAAGTTACCTCGGAATAGCAGTCCAAGCAAATCCCCGATCCTCAAGAGAGGGAAAGCTGGCTCTTAACACCACCCCGCTTGTCCGGCAGTCGTTCCATCCGGCGCGGGAGGATCAGGGATTCGAAGAGCCCTATAAACGCCTTTGCGATTACCGCGGCTGAGTTCCTCCTCACGAAATCCTCCGCAGCCTTTAACGTGGATTTGACCCGAGGGCTTCCCCGAAATACCTCCCTTAGGACCTCCCCCAATTCCTGGTATTTGACGACCTCCCCGTCGAAGGTCTCGAAGAAGTTTGTATTGTAGGCGAGAATGGGACAACCCGCACCCAAACAGAGGTGAGCCGTCGACGGAACGACGATGGCCTCGGCCGAATCCTTGTGAACCAGAAGGGCATCCGCCGCGTGGAGATACGTGTAGAGTTCCCTCATCGGTATGTCCCCCTTTCTAAGCTCGATAAAGGGGTAAATCGTCCTGACCGCCTCAAACAGCTCATACCAATCCTCGATGTGGGTAAGCGTCAAGAGGATGAGCGGATAGTCGCGGCATACCCGTTTTATCGTCGGAAGGAGGTGAAGGTGGCGGTAAACGCCTATGCCGTAGTTGAAGATGATCTTCTTATCGAGCGGAAGACCCAACTTCCTACGCGCCTCAGCCTTACTCCCGTGCATCACGGGGTGGCAGGGGTAGGGAATGATCTTGATCTTGTCCTCCCTGTATATCTCGTTCAGAAATTTTCGATATCTTTCATCAAAACAGGCTATTACGTCCCAGTCAAATTCGTAAAATATCCGGTCCCTTGGTGGCTTCCCCTCATGCACCACGAAAACAGTTTTCGCCCTCTCCCTGACAAGGGGGTAGACTTGAAGAAGTTCCTCCATGGGAAGGATTTCAAGGTTTTGAACCACAAAGATATCGCAATCCAGCGTCAAGAAGGGCTGAGGATCAAACAAAAACCGCGGGGTATCGCGATACTCGCGCAGGGTATAGCACCTAGTTACATACGGCTCATCGTCATCGCACTGATACCCCTTCAATTCCACGGGGGCCAAAACGCTAAGCTCGTGCCCCATCTCCACCCAGGCCCTCCCAATGAGCTCCGCGTGGAGGGAAACCCCACAGGGGATGTTCCATCGAGTCATCATGGCGATCTTCATCTCTGCCTCCTTACCCTCTCCTCTAAAACAAATCCAATAGGTCTTCCTTCTCCGCCGTGGCGCCGCAGATTACCCTATCAGCCGCTCCGTAGTAGATGAAGTATTTGCCCTCGACCTCGCACATGCCGCAGCCGAAAACCACCTCTCGAACCTCGCCTCTGAGTTCATAATCCTCTTCAGGTTCAAGGATATGATCGGGATGTCTTCCGATCACTCGGAAAGGATCCTCTAAGTCGAGCAGGGCGACCCCCAGCCTGTAGACGGCTTCCTCGTCGATCCCGTGATAGATGAGCATCCAGCCCTTTTCCGTCTTTATCGGCGGGCTTGCAGACCCTATCCCGACGCCATCCCACCTCCCCTCACTGGGCGCCATGACCTTCTTGAAATCACCCCATTTGAGGAGGTCGTCTGAATAGGCAATCCAAATGCTGCGGGGAGGATCCATTGGCCTGTGGAGCATAACGTACTTTCCCTTTACCTTCTCCGGAAAGAGGACCGCATCCTTGTTCTCCATATCGGGTAGGACTACACCATGCCTATCCCATTGGATGAAGTTCCTGGTGGAGGCGAGGGATACCCTCACCCCCTTGGTGGAGTATGCGGTATAGGTCATGAAGAATTTGCCCTCCAGACAAACGAGCCTCGGATCCTCACAACCCTTGCTCTCCGCGATGCCCCTAGGCGTGAAGACGGGTTTATCGAAACGGAAGAACTCATACCCATCAGCGCTCACCGCATAGCCAATCCGCGAAATATCGTCCTCCCCCACCGCCCTGTACAGGAGATGGAAAAGGCTATTCTCGTATGCAGCCGCGGGGTTGAAGACCAGCCTCGACTCCCAGTCGTTCTGTTTGTCAGGCTTCAAGATGGGATTCTTGATGAACCGCTTCAGCATCATCTACTCCCCTCTTTGTACACCGCCAAACAGGTAAGGCGATCTGCCGCGCCGTAGTAGAGAAGCCATTGGCTCCCGTCTTTTACCAACCCCTCGGCCACACAGTGGTTTCCCTCCCCGAACTCCCTCCCATAATCCCGCATGAGAACTAATAGGGGGTCATCGGTCCTCTTGAGAACCTGGGTCGGGTCATCCCTCGAAAAGAGAACCCCTGCCGGTTTGTAGATGCAATCCCTCCCCCATCCGTTGTAGATGAGGAGGATGCCCTCATCGAGCACAAGGGGGGTTGGGCCCGGCTCAACCCCTTGACTATCGAAATATCCACGCCGGGGCATGATAACGGGCTTCTCCAAAGGCTCGCGCCAGTGAAGGAGATCCTCCGAGTAGGCGACGCCTATGGCGGCGGCCCATGGCCTCTCCTCCCCCATGAAATACATCACGTACCTCCCGTTAATCTTCTGGGGCACTATGGCCCCGGCCTTCAACTGTCCGCTGTTCCAAGCTCCATGCTGCGGGCTTAGCACTGGACCATGTTTCGTCCAGTGCAAGAGGTCCTTTGACGTCGCTATGCAGATATTGGAGACACGATACCTGCGGCTGTTGCCCACGTAGGTGAGATAATACGTATGCTCCAGTTTCACAACCCTCGGATCTTCACAGCCCCCTCGGTCGAAATCCTCACCCGGGGTGAGAACCGGTTCTGCATGACACGTGAAGCGAAACCCATCTTGACCTTCGGCCAAGCCGATCCTGCCCGTGAGGCCGTCCTCCGTCTCGGCCCGGTAGAGCATGTAAATGGTTCTTCCCTCTTTGAGAACGGTTGGATTGTAGAGGCGCTTTGACTGAAATCCTTCCGCAGGCCTCAGGATCGGGTTTCTCTCGTAATCGGTGAACGGACCAACGGGAAAATCTCCTCGGCTCACAGGTTTCTGCACATAGGCCTCCCCAGCTCGACGAAGAAGTCGATGAACCGCTTGGCGATGATTTGGGGCGAATTTACCGAGCAAAATCCATCCGCAAGGTCAAGCAACGCCTTGCGTTTCTCGCCATCTCTGAGGAGCAAGTCCGCCAGCTGCTCGCCCAGGTCCTGCACATCATGGTAGTGGAGGACCTCATTTTCGAGGGGCCTGAAGTAGTCCGACAGTCCGGGCACGAGGATGGGGCATCCAGCCCCCAATGCTTGAAAGGCGGTCGAGGAGACCACGCCGAGGTACAGGCTCTGAAATTTATGAAGGATAACCACATCGGCGGCGAATAGGTAGTCGTCAAACCGCTCCTCGGACAACACCTCCTCCTCCCGGATAATCATCCACGGGGGAACCCTTCCCCTCTCTACCATTTGGTAAGTGGGGGGAACCACGAAGAGCAAGATTGCCTGCCCATCTAGTTCCTCGGGTAGATCCCGCAGAAATGGCTCATACCCCCGGTGGCAGAAGGAATAGA
>CAYFXP010000572.1:0-2147 GCA_964346935.1 uncultured Syntrophobacterales bacterium | reverse complement strand
AGAGGGCGTCGATTTCCTTGACATGCATTTGGATGGGATAGACGTGAATGAGTTCTTGTATCCATTCGGATAGGCGTACGACCTGCTCTTTAAGGTCCTCTGGGTATTCCTCTATTTCCCTATCGATTAGATTACACTCCCGGGGAATATCCATAAAACCGATGCGACAATTCGGGCACTCCACTGTCTGGACGGTAAGCATTATGGAAAGGACCTCGACCATGATGGGCTCTTTAACTGCCTTCCCCTGTTTCATCGCCGTATCCTCCTCTGATTGATTCTGCTTTCCCGTCGCGATGTTAGGACTCCGGGGCCCTCATTTCCCAATGGTCACCTTGTGCCCTCGCATCGTTTCCCGAAAAGGGACCTGGATCTTCAAAAGCCCGGACTCCAGTTTTGCCTCCGCCTTGGTCGGGTTAACGTCATGGGCCAGCACGTAGCAGCTCTCATATTTGAAGTCATCTCCCTCTCCCTTGACGCAAAACCCTCCGGTTCCCATTTCCAGCTCCACGGTGTCCTTTTTCGCTCCAGCAAGATCAACATTGATGGAAAGACCCGTATCGTTCTTGTTATGTTTCACATTTATGATGGGTACAACAACCCTTTTCTCTTCTGTAGCCATGACACCATACCTCCTTGTAGCTATTTTGTGAATGTAATGCCTTACGAGTTAATGCGGCTTTCTCAGATCTCCCTCAACCTCCCACGGAAAGAAATCACCCTTTCGTATGTTCAGCTGGCAAGTCAGTGAGCGATGGTCTCCTCCGTGTACCAGTGTCCCCCTACTCCGCACCTTCCTTCACCTCAATGACCTCGTCCGCGACGCCACCGTGAGCCTCACGGTGTACCGCTTGGGCCGCTTCTTTGTTGGGAGCCTCGCACAGGCAAAATACGCTGCCTTCACCTTCGTTATACCAGTATTTTAGGTACTTAACGCCGTACTTGTCCTGAACCTCGAGGTCCCTCCGGTGGGCGTCGGCGAGTTTTTCGGGAGTCACCCCTCTCACATTCTTGTGAATATCCATAAAGAGTGGCATCTTATCATCCCTCCTTTCCAACTGCGTGTTTCACTTGCCGTTTTTTAGCCTTCTACTTCAAAATCTATTGAAATTGCTTCAAGAAATAAATACGGTGAATTACGTATTTTGCCATAAAAAACACCGTATTTTTTGTTAAGTTACTGGCACCCTGGCCTCGGTAGCCTGACATCAGTGCGGTAAAACCTCCTGTGCACCCACACGGATTGCCTGCCCCTTTCGAATACGGATACACGTAGTGAACTTTGAGAAGAAATAGGGACAGAGACTTGAATTATCGATTTTTGGGCGAGGGATCCCCGTCTCGCTCGGCAGATGGCTTGAATATGAATACGGTGATTTGGTATTTACTGAATTGAGAGACCATGTACAAGAAACCAATGAACCGAAGGGAGTTTATCAAGAAATCGGCTGGATATGCGGCGTTCGGGATCACCGCACCAGCCATGTTTAAAGGAGCTACCGTGGCAAAGAAAGGGCCGGATATGACGGCCGAAGATGATTTGTTGCAGGCACTGGAGGCATCTGACGTGCCTCGATCCTCTGAGCTGCTGAGAAAAGGATTAAGAAAAGGGGACGATGCCTGGGAAATCCATCTGTCACTCTATCCCGTGGTACAGCGGGTGCTGAACCCGCCGTTCATCAACCCCCACCTCCCCAAGATGTACCGAATTTATCGTGAGCTCGTGCCCTACCTGAGGAAGGATGACGTTCCAGCACTGATCCACCTTGAAGTCACGGAATATGCCAGGAGGTCAAAGCTCAAAGAGCTGCCTAAGGTCAAACCCCTGAGTTCTTCGGTCTCCTTCCGCTCCGTCGAGGCCGCCATCGGTGATGGGGACAGGGAGAAGACCGCAGCCTTGATGGCCACCTTCTATGCACAGGAAGGAGGAATAGAGTTCGCACGCCGGCTTTTGCTCCTCGGGAGCGGTTACCTGGACGGCTCGTTGGCCCATTCGGTCTCTTGCACGGCGTTTATCCTCCTGGAGATGTTGGAGCGCACGGATCAAGACCCATGGCCGGCGCTGGCGACGTTGGCCGACTATTTCTGCAAGGGCCGATTCCACACCACTCCCGTTTTGAGAAAATCGTCGGCATTTCCCTCGCATA
>CAYFXP010000571.1:0-2720 GCA_964346935.1 uncultured Syntrophobacterales bacterium | reverse complement strand
CCCCCATCTGGGCCGCCCTGATGGCTGCCACGTATCCGCCGGGCCCTGCTCCTATCACATCTATATCATAGGGGGATCCCCTTACACTGGTTGACGTGTTGGGGGGGGAGGTTGCCATGAATGCGCTCCAACCATATGGGTATCGGCGTTAGAGTTGCAGGAATGCGTATGAGGGATTCTCCAATTTCACCTTGAGGCTCCGCAAAAAAGCCGCACCGACGGCGCCGTCGACGATCCTATGATGCACGGAAAGGCCACAGTTCGTCACTTTTCTCGCCTTGACTTGCCCATCCTCGAGATACAACTGATCCTGCGTCTTTCCCACGGTCAAAATTCCGCTTTGCGGTGGGTTCAAAATGGCCGTAAAAAAAGTGATATCGAAATTGGCTAAACTCGAAACGGTAAAGGTTCCCCTCTGAACCTCCTCTATTTTCAGCTTTTCCTTTTTTGCGCGATCCACCAAATCGACCCTCATTTGGGCGATTGTTCCCAAACCCTGCTCGTCCGCCCTCGGAATTGCTGGAACAATCAATCCATCATCCAAGGCCACCGCAAGCCCCACGTTAATTTCAGGATGAACGTGAATTTCATCCCCCTTTAGCGTGGCATTGAGGAGTGGATATTCTCGAATAGTTAGTGCCACGGCCTTTATCAGGAAGTCGTTGATGGACGGACGAACGTTAAACTGCCCTTCAAAATCCTCCAGAATAATCTCCCGAACGATCAGCACCTTTTCCATGTTGACGTCAATAAAGAGATAGATGTGGGGTGCCGTAAAAGCGCTCTCGGACAGGCGCCGGGAAATTACCTGACGCATTTTTTTCATGGGAATGACTTTTCCAAACAGGTCCTCTCTTTCGAGGACGGTTTTTCCCTTCTCTGCTGCCCTGAGAACATCTGCCTTCATCACGCGGCCTCGGGTTCCAGTGCCTTGGATACCCTCCAGCGAAACGCGGAGCCTCTCCGCTTCTTTGTGTGCCAAGGTGGAGACCTTTCGAGGCCGTTTTCCCGAAACCGCTGAGGCCAGGTAAGCTTCCACGTCTTTCTTCATAATTGTTCCGTGGGGTCCCGTTGGCGTCACGAGGGAAATATCCACCCCACTTCTTTCGGCCAACTTCCGAGCTGCCGGAACCGCCTTGGCTGGTCCTGGTGCTTTTTCCCCGAGGAGAACCGACGGCGCAGCCGCAGGCGCGCGCGGAGGTGGTACTTCCTCTCCTGGTTGACGATAGGATTCCGGAACGGCCTCTCCCTCGGTTAAGATCACCGCGGCCACTTTCGTAACGGGCACTTCGGCACCCTCGGGGTAGAGGATACATCCCACAATTCCCGAAGCCGGTGAGGGGATCTCGGTAGTGACTTTTTCGGACTCTATCTCCAATAAGGGTTCTCCTTCCTTTACCGGATCACCCTCCGACTTAAGCCACTTAAGGATCTTGACGTTCTCAACAACTACCCCGAGCGCCGGGATAATGACCTCCGTAGCCATTCCACCTTCCTCCAACCACCATATTCGTTAACGCCTATTCCTCCACCATGGCTAACACTTCTCTCGTGATCTTCTCCTCGTTTGGTATCACGAAGTCTTCCAGGATCGGGCTAAAAGGGACGGGGACATCGTGCGACCCCAAGCGCCGTATGGGACTTACGAGGTAGTCGAAACCCTCCTCTGCCACCACGGCGGCTATCTCCCCACCAAATCCACCGGTTTTGCAAGCCTGATGGACGATGAGCAACCTTCCCGTTTTTTCGACCGAGGCTAAGATTGTATCTTTATCCAAGGGGCTCAGGGTTTGAGGATCGATGACCTCGATTTGGATCCCCTGTTTCTCCAATTCTTGGGCTGCGTTCAGAGTCTTGCTAACCATCAGAGAGGTGGCTACGACGGTCGCGTCCTTACCTTCCCTCATGATCTCCGCCTGGCCAAAGGGCAGGAAGTACTCTTCTTCGGGTACGGACCCCTTAGCTCCCAACCGAAGAAGCATTTGGTGATCCAATATGATTACGGGATTGTCATCCCGGATGGCCGTCTTCAATAATCCTTTAACCGTATACGGTGAGGATGGCATGACCACTTTAAGGCCCGGGATATGGGTGAACCAAGCTTCAAGGTGTTGGGAATGCTGAGCGGCTGTCCGTCGCAATCCACTGACGGTTGTAAGGATGACCAAGGGAACCTTAATGTTTCCCCCAAACATGTACCGGATCTTCGCCACTTGATTAACGATCTGCTCCATGGCAAGGGTAAGAAGATCGCAAAACATTATCTCCGCCACTGGCCGCATGCCGGTAATCGCCGCTCCCAGGGCAAAGCCAACGATCGCATTTTCGGAAATGGGCGTATCTCGCATTCTCTCGTCCCCATACTTTTCGTAGAGCTTCCGGTTGGCAACGTAAATCATGCCGAAGCGGCCTACATCCTCGCCCATGACAAAGACTCGCTCATCGCTTTCCATCTCCTCATCCAGTGCTTCCACCATAGCTTCGCCAAAAGTGATTTCCCTCATGGCTTTCTCCTCTCTGCCCTACGGTTCCGCGTAGAGGTCCTTTAAGGCGTCTTCTGGGTTGGGGAACGGGCTTTCCTCCGCGAATTTGATTGCCTCCTCGAGCTCTCTTCGAATATCTTTATCCACTCGCTCAAATTCCGACTCCTTGATCCCTTTTTTCAGGAGAACCTTTCTTAAGCGTTCAATGGGGCATTTCTTCGTCCATGATTCAATTTC
>CAYFXP010000570.1:0-1551 GCA_964346935.1 uncultured Syntrophobacterales bacterium | reverse complement strand
ATCAGGGAGATGCACAAGGAGGGGCGCACATTCATCATTATTAGCCATGACCTGCAATCGATCTTTCACTTGAGCAAGCGGTTGATCGTTCTTTGCGAAGGCAGAAAGATCTGCGATGGTACCCCGGAAGAAGTCAAGGATGATGAGCGGGTCGTGGAAGCATACCTGGGGGAGTGATGACGCTCACGGTCGAAGAGGTGTTTGTCGGCTATTATAGGGATATAAATATCCTTCAGGGGGTCTCGATTAAGGCCGAAGAGGCCAAAATCACCAGTGTCATCGGGCCGAATGGGGTGGGCAAGGCCACACTGGTCAAGGCAATCTAGGGCTTCCTCAGACCGAATAAGGGAAGAATCCTCTACGATGGTAAGGATATAACGGGGATGGACCCCTACACCGCTCCAGAGAAGGGGCTGGCTTACATCCCCCAGAGGAGGAACGTCTTTCCCTATCTCTCTGTGGAGGAGAACATGGAGATGGGGGGATGGACCTTCAAGCGGGATAGGGCCCGGATCAGGCGGAAATTGGAAGAGAATTACGAGCGATTCCCCAATCTTGCAGTCAAACGGAGGACTAAGGCCGACCACCTGAGCGGTGGGGAGCAGCGGATGGTTGAGTTGGGACGGGCGCTGATGGCCGATCCGCAACTCTTACTGGTGGATGAACCGACGGCGGGACTAGCCCCTAAGTTCGCCAAGGAGATTCGCACCAGGCTAGGGGAGCTAAAGCAGGAAGGGAAGGCTATCCTCTTGGTAGAACAGAACATCCGGGAAGCCATCGGGATAGCGGATTACGTGTTTGTTCTCGACCTAGGCAGGAACAAGGTTGAAGGCTCCAAGGATGAGTTCGCAACTGATCTGAAAGACCTGGTAAAGGATTGGCTATTTTAGTGCTACTTCTGGATCAAAATGGGTCCCGAGGTCCTTTCCGTTGCATAGAAACACGTGTTTACTGTACAGGGACCTAGGAGTTCGATCCTGGATCTCGTATAGTTTAGAACATAGGGGGATAGCTCGCGGCTCCTTATCCTTCGTATTGGTGGCTTCGAGTCGGATCCCCTCTGGGGCAAGGAGCACTCCTTCAAGATGAAGCGATTCAGTTTTTCTAAAAGCAACCCCTACACCCGCTGATCACCACGTATACCCTCTAACCTCCCCCGATTCTCCCCTTTTCACGCTCTTAACGAATCTCCTCAATCGTATACGCCCGACTCAGTACCTCTTTTACCATGCACTAGAGTCCTGGCCAATGCGCTTGACTTTCCTCGATAATCTAATGATATACTTAACAAAAACCAGCTCGAAGGGTTTAAACGGTGACCAAAATCGAAATCGAGAGGGAGCGGTGCAAAGGATGTGGCCTGTGCACGTTGGTATGCCCCCATGGCCTTATGGGTATCGGGGATGAAATCAACGGCCATGGTTACTTCTTTGCGAAATGGAATTCCGACGGCAAGTGCACCGGATGCGCCCTGTGCGCGGAAATCTGTCCGGATATTGCCATCGCCGTGTGGAAATAGTCGTCGAGGGACCGCTGATGGAAAGGGAGCTG
>CAYFXP010000569.1:0-10764 GCA_964346935.1 uncultured Syntrophobacterales bacterium | reverse complement strand
TTCCCAGTTTCTTGAAAAGTTCCGGGTATTTCATCGGGAATTCAATAACTTCTCTGACTTTTTGCAGCTCGGCATCCAACCCACCTATATCTTCATAAGATACCCTGGAGGCCCTTTCGCCGGAGATGTCTGGCTGTTTCACCTTGACCAGGGTATTAGGATTGATCACAACCGCCCCTTGCGGGACTGTCCCCTCAATCATGAAGTATTCACGGCCGAAACCGAAAATGCGAACTTCAAATTTGTCCCCCGCAGTCACAGGGAATCCAGCAAGAATCGTTGCCAGTTGTTGGGACTCATCATCCTGTGGAAGGGGCCTGGTAATGTCAATCGGAGAAATAAGCAGGGTTTCCGCCGGATGATAGTCCGTTTTCCCAATCTCAACGAAATCGTCCAAACCAACTCCGGCGTTTTCCCGTGCGGTCCCATCTATTTGAATTATTTTCCCCTCCGGATGAGTTTCAGCCATGGGCATCACCTTGGCCACGGTCTTACTTGAACCGATGATCTCGATGAGGTCACCAACCGCAAGACCGAGATCTGCCATATCCTCCGTTCGGATCCTGGCGAGTCCCTTCCCCACGTCATCGACCAAGGCTTCGTGAACAACGAAAAGATTTCCTTTTGATATGATCTCTGGGTTCGTCTCGTTCATCATCTTTCGTAGCAAAGCAGAAGAAGAGAATATTCAACGAATTTCGGAAATAAGCAAATCACCTTGCTCGGCCAGCCCTAAGAGCTTCTCGCTCAATGTTTTTCAGATGTCTCGACATGGCCTTTTTAGCAAGGGTTGGATCCCCCTTTTCTATTGCCAAGAGAATTTCCTTATGGCCCTCAATCGATTTTTGAGGCCGATCCCCTTCCTGGAGAAATTCTTCCCTCGTCTGGTTCGTGAGCTCGGCCAAGGTGTTATAGAATTGAAGAAAAACCTCGCTCTTGGCCATCCTCGCTAAGAGGAGGTGAAATGAATGATCTATTTCGGTAATCAGTTGGCGATTTTCCACGTTTTTTCTCTGACGGTTGAGAATGTTCTTCAGCTTCAGAACTTCATCGGCCGTAGCCCTTTCCGCGGCGAGGGATGCGCGCTGCGGTTCACCCATCTTTCGCCCCTCAAAGATATCCATGAGGCTTTCTCGGCCCCCGACCACAACCGTTGCAAGGGGTTTCACCAAATTCTCAACGGAACCCGTTTCCACATAGGTTCCATCGCCTATGCGTGTCTTAACGAGTCCTGATGACTCCAGGACTCGAATTGCCTCCCGTACCGAAGCCCTTGAGACCTTAAAAGCCTGTGCCAAATCGCGCTCAGGAGGTAACCTATCGCCTGCTCTGAGTTTTCTCGTTTTAATGAGCCGACGGATTTGCCTGACGATATCCTCGAATATCTTTTCTCTCCTGACTTCTTTGAGCAATCGGTACATAATAAACCTTAGGAAAAATCCTCCGAAAACACATCGGATTAAAGGTTAGGCTGTCATACCAATTATCTCCCACTCTTTATCACGTTGTCAAGCTATTTTTACGGCGGTTTTACAACCGAAAAATAGCCGGTTTAGCATTGCCTTTGGGAAGGGGGGTGCCTGAGGCGAGAGGAGTCAAGGAAATGAGAGTTGATCCGACCTTTGCTATTTTCCTGAGCTGTCTTCTTAGGTTTGATCGCCTATCATCAATGGAATCCAGCAATTTAGGATATTCGCGAAGATTAATTAGGTGAAAATACCAGAGCATTGAGTAATGTCTAACCACTCCCTTCCTTCACCTTGAAGAAATCGAACTCCTTGCCCAATTCTTGGGGACCTTTAAATGTCCCATCTCCATTTCCCAAGAGCACGTAGTTTGATGGGCTCCCTGCCAGAGCGGTCCTATAAACGATGTCGTGATTGCCATCCGAGTTGTAGTCGAATACCTTGATGTCGGAGATGATGCCCGAACTCACTATTCTCTTGGGTTTCCCGTACCGTATGCTCCCATCGGGGGTTTTACCCTCGCTCAGGACGACGTAAATGCCCGGTTCCAAATCTAAGCTCCTTAGTTGAACGATATCCGGAAGTCCATCACCGTCAATATCAACGGATTTACTTGCACACCCCAAAAAGAGGCCCATGCATGCGATGCCAATCACCACCATCACAATGCGCTTCAGCCTTATACTCATTGCATACCCCTTATCGCCATTTTCCCATACATCCCCTTGTGCCGAGCGTTGAACGAGTCCCAATCATTTCCGTTAATGAAGGTAAATGATAGCTCTTTTTCCTCCCTTTGTCACCAAGTTACGAATTTGAGATCTGTCTTAACGCCATTTACAGAGGGAGCTTGCCTCCTTTTTTGGGGGGATTGAAAAACCAATAATCCCCCACATTTTTTCCTTGTCAAGAGCAACAATTTTTAATATTATGGCGATACTTGGGAATTCCCCTGAATGGGAGTTTGAAAAGAGAGGAGGTGAGAAGCTCATTTTTTCTGAAAAAGAAAGGAGGAAATAGCATATGGAAGCAGAAGAGTTTGATTATGGATTCAAATTTTTCCCCAAGAAGATGTCCGAGGCGAGGAAGAGGAAATTCGTCTATTTCTTGATCTATTTCATCATCCTCGTTTGGGCAGAGGTGTGGCCGATCTTTCTCATCGGGAACAGGGTGAGACCCTACGTCTTGGGGCTTCCCTTTTCCATGTTCTGGACGGCAGCAGTGGTGATGGCTGGTTTCGTGGGAATGCTCTTCCTCTACAACTTCGACGTGAAGGGAGGTGAGTGAAGATGTGGGTAACCATCCTTATTACTATGCTTTTATATCTCGTGGTGGCTGCGGCTATCGGGATATGGGCGGGACGCGGCCGGGTATTGGACGTGGTGGATTACGTCGCGGGCAGCAGGACACTGGGACTCTTAGTCATGTATTTCATCATGGGGGCCACCATCTTCAGCGCCTTCGCCTTCCTGGGAGGTCCCGGCTGGGCATATAGCAAGGGAGCAGCGGCCTTCTATATTCTGGCCTACTGCGGCTTTGGACTGGCACCGTGGTACGTCTTCGGACCCAGGGCGGCCAGATTGGGGAGGCAATATGGATACGTCACCCAGGCCGAGCTCTTCTCCGATCGATATCAGAGCAAGACCCTGTCTGGGATCATGGCATGGGTGAGCCTCACAGCCTTCGTCCCATACCTGACGTTACAGATGAAAGGGGCCGGGTACCTCTTTGACACCCTTACCCAGGGCCACGTTCCCTTTTGGGCAGGGGCGCTGATCGCCTATGGCGTGGTGGTGCTCTACGTCTTTATGAGCGGCCTGATGGGCGTCGGATGGACGAATGTCTTCCAGGGGCTCTTCATGCTCACCCTTGCGTGGATCTTCGGGATCATGCTTCCGTTCAAACTGTACGGTGGGCTCGTGCCGATGTTCGAAAAGATATTGGCCGCGAGTCCGGGCCATTTGACCATCCCGGGCCCAAAGGGGGTGATGCCATGGGGGGCGTATTCCACGGCGGTCCTCATCTCCGTCATAGGATTTGCCATGTGGCCTCACCTCTACATGAAGGCATATACGGCGAAGGATGATCCTACCCTGAAGCTGACCATAGCCATCTATCCGACCTTCGCCATCTTCATGGTACCGGTGCTTCTTATTGGGTTCGCTGGGGTGGTTTATGCCCCTGAACTGGCAAGGGCGGATGCGGTACTCCCCCACATGATAACGGCCTTAAAATTTACGCCCATCGTTGTGGGGCTTTTCGGTGCAGGGGCGCTAGCGGCGAGCATGTCCTCGGGCGATGCCATCACCCATGCTGCTGCCTCGGTGATGACCCAGGACTTCGTCAAGCTGTTCATTCCCCAGGCCACCGATAAGGCCTTGACCACTATCATGAGGGTCTTGGTCATCGTTGTCGCCGCCATCTCCTACTATTTCGCCGTTGTGGCAAAGGTTTCCCTGGTGATGTTGCTGTTGGGGGCCTACGGGGCGGTGGTCCAGTTCTTCCCCTTGGCATTGGGCATGCACTTCTGGCCCAGGGCCAATAAGCAGGCCGCCCTGGCCGGGTTGATCGTTGGGGGATTGATCACCCTTTTCGGTACCTTGGGCGAAGTGCCCCTCCTCGGTATCCCCTTCGGGAAGATATGGAATATGCACCCGGGGATCACGGGGCTCATCTGCAACTTCATCGTCTTCATCGTGATCTCGCTCCTGACGAAGCCCATGGCCCCGGATCACCTGAAACGGTTTATCGAAGAATAGGGTTTTGTCGATTTAACATTGGATGGTTGGTGGCGGACGGATACGCTCGTCATCAACCATCCCTTTTTTACGCAAGAAGGAGGGTTGAGGAAAGTGGCCATCGATTTTAAAGGAGAGATTGCTTCACTGAAGGATGAGATGATCAAGATGCGGAGGGATTTCCACCGAAGACCCGAGCCCGCTTTCAAGGAGGTTGAGACGTCAAGGGTTGTCGCGAGAAGGCTGGGGGAATACGGCCTCGAGGTGAAAACGGGTATTGCCAAAACGGGCGTGGTGGGCTTGCTTCAAGGGGGGAGCGAGGGAAAGACCGTCATCATCCGGGCTGATATGGATGCCCTGACGGTTAAGGAACAGACGGGAGTGGAGTTCGCCTCAGAGAATGAGGGGGCGATGCACGCATGTGGTCATGACGGGCATATGACCATCGGCCTCACGGCCGCACGGATCCTTTCCCGACACCGGGAGGAGATCAGGGGTAATGTGAAGTTCGTCTTTCAACCGGCAGAGGAGGGGCCAGGAGGGGCCGAGCCCATGATCGACGAAGGAGTGATGGAGGATCCCAAGGTGGATGCGGCCATTGGCCTCCATTTGTGGAACTACCTCCCCATCGGGAAAGTGGCGGTGAGCCCCGGACCCGTGATGGCCAGCATGGATTCCATGAGGATCAAGATCAAGGGAAAGGGGGGCCACGGTGCCATTCCCCACGAAGCGGTGGATTCCATCGTGGTGAGCAGCCAAGTCGTAACCGCCCTTCAGACGGTTGTAAGCAGGGAGATAGCACCCCTCGCGCCTTCCGTGGTGAGCATTGGGACCATAAAAGGGGGATACGCCTTCAACATCATCGCGGATATCGTTGAGATGGAGGGCACGACGAGGGCCCTCGACGCCGAGTTGCAGAAGACGCTTCCGGAACGCATTGAAAGGATCATCAAGGGGGTGACCTCTGGGATGAGGGCGGACTATGAGTTCGACTACACCTTTCATTACCCAGTGACCGTCAACGATGAGGGGATGGCGCGATTGATCGAGGAGGTTTCAGCTGCAGTAGTCGGCCAGGAAAATGTCGTGAGCTTCGAAGGGACTATGGGAGGGGAGGATATGGCCTTTTTCCTGCCAGAAGTACCGGGCTGCTACTTTTTCGTGGGCTCGTCCAACAAGGATAAGGGATTGGATAAACCCCATCATAGTCCTCAATTTGATTTCGATGAAGACGTCATGCCCATCGGGGTGGAGATCTTTACAAGGGCGGCCATGAAGTACCTGGAATCGTCCGAGCAATGATGGGCGTACCCGCTCCCTGGAGCGGCTCGCTCGTGTGATAAACACGCAGAAGTCTTTCATTATTTATCCCTTTTTCAGGTTTTTCAACAGACATTTGAGATAGTCTTCGTTGGCGCGCCCTTTCCAATGGGGCGTCTTTCTGTGATGTACCCGAAAAGGAACCGGGAGGGAGCAGATGTCATCGCCGTCCACTCGTCAATATGGGCCATTGGAATTGGTCAAGCAAAGGGTCGTTCTTTTCGACGGAGCCATGGGGACGATGTTGATTACTAGGGGGCTTTCCAGCGGAGTGGCACCCGAGAAGTGGAATGTGGAGAAACCGGAGGTAGTGGGGGAGATTCATCAGGCCTATTTCTCAGCAGGTTCCGATGTCGTCCAGACCAACACCTTTGGCGGGAATCGTTTCAAGCTCAGCGACAAGCGCCTAGAGGGCGATCTGGTGAGGATTAATCAAGCGGCCGTCGCGTTGGCCAGGGAGGTCTGCCCCCCTGGAAAATTCGTAGCCGGAGACGTTGGGCCATCGGGGAGACTTATGGCCCCTTTTGGCCCTCATGGGGTGGCTGAAATGGAGGCCATTTTCGCGGAACAGGGGAGAGTCCTCGTTGAGGCAGGTGTGGATCTTATTAGCATCGAGACCATGTTCAGCCTCGAAGAGGCCCTGGCAGCGCTGAGGGCAATAAGAGGAGTCACCGATTTACCCATTTTCGTCTGCCTGAGCTTTGACCTGAAACCCAAGGGGTTTTTCACCCTCATGGGAGAGACTCCTAGAGCCTGTGTGAAGGCCCTTGAGGAGGATGGTGCCGATGTATTGGGATCCAATTGCCAGCTTGGATCGAGGGAGATGGTGGATTTGATCCAGGAGATGAGGGAGTGGACGAATGTCCCCATTATCGCACAGCCAAATGCTGGCTCACCCGTTGTCAAGGGAGGCGAAACTGTCTATGAGCAGTCGCCTGAGGAATTCGCCCAGGATGTTCTGAGGATCGTTGAGGCAGGGGCCAACGTGGTGGGCGGGTGCTGTGGGACCACCCCCCACTTCATTGATAAGGTAAGGCAATACCTCTCCGATCAAGGCCAACCGAGTGGACCTCTAGGTGCTACCCCTCAAAGTAAAGGGAGCTGAGGCGGCACCCGCACGAGTCTTGGCTGTGGTGGATCGGGCACAATAGGGCACCAATTCTGAATGGGGGTCATCGGGGAATTGCCAAATTTTGGCATAGAAATTGCTCGAAATATCGATGGTTCAACCGTGCCCCCGGGGCTTCCATGGCAAACAAAAAAACCGCGGGAAATCTCGAGGTTATCGACCTCTATTCAAGTCTGTTGCATGAGATCTGGGCAAAAGTCTCGGAGCTCATCGGCGAGACCTTGCTGGCATACTTCATTCTGTTGACCATCAACCGTACTCCGGACAAGTCCTCCATCCTGAGGGGGATTCGGGTTTCTGAGGACGGCATTTCCCTGGAAACCATGAGAAATCAATGCGGTGATGCTTCCCCGGAGGACGTTCATCGGGCCTTGCAGGGATTCGTGAAGAACCTATTCAGTGTGTTCACGGCGATTACCGAGAATGTTATCAACCGGGAGCTGTTTTCAACGGTTATTCCTAAACTGCGGGAGGCGGAGAGGATGATCTCCCGCTAAATAGGGCGAGATTACGTGCGGATCATCTTTAAAAATCTGAGAATTCTCTGGTCAATTATCAATGCCATCAATGCCGGCGGGGAGCTGCCGAATATCATCGAGGCGGCGGGATCCAAACTCTCCCACTTGTTTGATGTTGTTGCCTTTTCCATCCTCTTGAAGGATGATTTAAACCTTTACATCTATTGCGACGAGTCGACGAGCCCCCGTTTTATCGACGGGGTGGCCCAAAGCAACATCAAAACCCTTGCCTTTCTCACGGGAGAACGGCTGACCCCTGAGCAGGTTCACACCCATGTGGAAAGGCGAAGGTTTGAGTCTCGGTGGATAGGGCCTTCGGCTGAGAAGCTGAAATCCCATATTAGCCTCCCTCTGATCGATGAGGGAAAGGTATTGGGATGTGCGTCGTTGAATAGCGACCACAAGGACGCCTTCGATGCTCAAGCCCTTCAATTCTTCTCCCTGATCACGCATCAAATGGCCTCATCCATGAAGGCTTCACAAGTTATTAGCTCAATGAAGGATATGGCCATTTATGATACCCTAACCCGCCTCTACAATCGGAGTCACCTCAATCAAGTGCTTGAGGCGGAATTCAGGAAATCCCTCCTCGAAAAAAACCCCCTATCCATCATTATGGTGGATATCGATCACTTTAAGGCTATTAACGACCGATACGGGCATGACGAGGGCGACGGAGCCCTCATCCATGTGGCTTCGCTCTTGAAAGAATCCCTGCGTAAGCACGATATAGTTGCCAGATTTGGCGGGGAGGAGTTCATCGTGGTGCTTCCCAAGACACTCATGAAGGAAGCAGTGGTCATTGCCGAGCGAATCCGCAGATCTGTCGAAACCACGCCATTTTCCGGGAGTGATGGAAAGATCAACCTCACCATTAGCCTTGGCATTGCGGCAATTCCAGCTATCTGGACTGAATCCAAAGAGGAATTGATCAAATGTGCGGATATGGCCCTCTACGAGGCCAAGGATAAAGGGCGCAATAAGGTCTGCTTCTACGTTCCCACGAAACCTCCATCCACAAAGGGAGTATTGTGGGGGTGACGAGATCCCACGAATTATACCCCCATCATTGACGAAAGGGCCCAAGAGGAAATTACCCGGGCCCTTTTTTATGTAATCCATGATCGAGAACAGATTGCTTGATGGAAAAGAGAGTTTTTAAACCAGTTCTCCTCTTTCGGTGTCTAAGGGAGTAGGTATGATATCGGATTTCGACCTTCTGGATCGGTTCAAAGATGGGGATCAAGGCGCCCTTGAGGAGATTGTGTCGAGATATCAGAAAGCGGTATTCTTCTTTATCCTCCGGATGGTTTGGGATGAAGCGGATGCCGCGGACCTATCGCAACAGACCTTTGTCAATGCCTTCCGGAATATCCGGGGTTTCAATCGCCGATCCAATTTCAAAACATGGCTTTACCGAATTGCCATTAACGTGTGTAAAAACCATTTCAGGGATGATCCGAGGCGGAGAGAAGCTAGCATCGATGGAATGGTCTTCGTCGATGGGACGAATCCATTGGACCATATGATATCGGCGGAGGAGAGGAGGGGACTATACCTGGCCTTGAACGAGCTTCCGGAAAAACAGAGGCATACGGTCATTCTCAAAGTGTACCAAGGTTTAACCTACAGGGAGATCGCCGAAATCACGGGATGCGCGGAAGGGACTGCGAAGGCGAATTTTCATTTTGGAGTCAAGAAATTGAGGGAGATCCTCAGAGGGTAAGGGGGGAATTATGGATTGTCGAGACGTTCAGGAACAATTGATTGAATTCTATGAGGAGCAACTCGGCCCAACGGAGGACGAGGAGATCATGGGTCACCTGAGGACATGCCCTGGGTGCAGGCAGGAGCTGAGGGCCATTGAGAAGGTCATAGCTGGGTTGAAATCCCAACCTCTTCGCGACCCGGGAGAAGCCTTCTGGAGGGATTTTCCCGAAGGGGTGAGAAAGGCCTTTTACGAAGGGAAAAGACCTGTGGGAATCCCAATCCTGCCGAGGATACGGGACGCGATTTACGCGAGTGTGAAGTGGTTTTCCTTTTCAAAACCAGTTAGTGCGGCGGTATCGATTGCCACAATATTCCTGATCATCGGCGGGTTGTTGTTTTTCAAGGCAGGATGGTTTTGGACGGGGGCGAGGGATACAGGAGAGGAAGCTCTGGAGAGTTATTACGGAGGGATTGGAACGGTTTTTTCGTCGTTCACCCCTGGATCATTGGAGGGCCTCTCATCATATCAGCTGGATGACATTTCGCAAGGGTTGACGGGATGGGTCGATGGCATGGGAAGCTCGATAGAGGAGGCTGTAAACGGGAACGGATTCATCGATGGCCGGGACATCTTCGCCCGACTGGAGGCACTCAGTTCCGAGGAATTGGACTTCGTTTACGAAGCGCTAAGGACACGATATTTCAAGTCCACTACCTTTTTCCCCATGCCAATTGGTTAAGGGGAAGGAAGGTATGGTGAAGGAGGGCATGATTATGAAAGGCACCAAGAGGATTTCTTCGATGGTTTTTACCATAGCCGTGGGATTGTTCATCTTGGGTTTAGGTCTACCCTGTTTCTCGCAGCCTCCAAGAGAAGGAAGGCCCGGAGGGCCGGGTGGCCCGGCCTTTGAGGGTGATGAGCCTCCTCCACCCTTTGAGAAGAGGGAAGAGATCCGGAAACGGATCGAGCTGATTAGAATGTGGAAGTTGACCGAGGAGCTGGATTTAACCGAGGAAACGGGGGCGAAGCTGTTTCCAATACTCCACAAATACGATGAAAAGCGGACGGAATTGCGCAGGGAGCGGCATAATATCATGAACGAGTTGAGAAAGGCTCTGGAAAATGTGGCAACTTCGGATGAGGAGATCGAGGTGGCGATGGACAAGCTGGATGAGAACGCCTTAGCCGTATCCGATTTAATACGTCAGCAACGGCAGGACCTCAAAGGAGTCCTTTCACCGAGGCAGCAGGCGAAATTTATCCTCTTTCAGAGGGAGTTCCATCGGGAGATACGGAAGATCATCGCCGAGGCGAGGCATAGGAGGAGAGGGGCGAAAAAGGAGGAAAGAAAGGGAAGGAGCAGAAGGTATGATCGACCGAGGGAAGATTAAACGCTCTCGGCACACCATTGTTCGGTCCGATGACCACACCCGTCAGACGAGGTCACCTTTTAGGATAGTCCGCACGATGAGCGGCAAAAACCTTATTTACAAGTGCTGCGGGTTTCTTTGTGGTAATGATGAGGATTATGCTTCCCGCTGCTGCCAATATACCTAAGAAAAGCACGATATTCCTAGCATGTGAGCAATGGGGTGGGAACCATGTGAGCCCGGCTACAGGATGGAGACCAATCCTTACCGCACCCCTCAGTACTCCATTTCTTCCGATAATACGAGCAATGGGAGGGCTGAACTCATAGTAGAGGGCAACAAGGGCCCTTCCGATGGAGTTGGGCAGGAGATAGGTATCCCTGAAATTGCGCAGCACTTTGACACGACGCTCAAGGGGAGATCCAAATGCCGCGGTAGCGATGAAGCATCCCCCATCACCTCCGCCGCTGAGCACAAGGGAAGTGGCTTCATTGGAATAGGAAGAATTTCCC
>CAYFXP010000568.1:0-7955 GCA_964346935.1 uncultured Syntrophobacterales bacterium | reverse complement strand
GGGAGATGGAGAGATGAACTGCATCATCCCCGGACGGCTATCTGAGTTTAAACACGAAGCGGATTGGGATGATCATGGCGAAGAAGGGAAGCATATACATCGCGGCCAGGGTAGCGGCCATTGGCCCGAAGAATTGGGATGAGAACACCAAAACCAGTACGTTATTGAGAAAGGTCATGCTGATGCCACCGGCCAGTCGATCCGCCCGGCCTCGCCCGTAGAGGAGGATAGAGCCGATGGCCATATAGAGGGTTGAAAGGAAAAAGGCCACCGCGATGGCAATGAGGATCTGTCGGGGGTCACGGAAGAAGAAAGCCGAATATTTTCCGAAGACCGCCAGCAATGTGCATCCAATGAGGGCCACGGAGACAGGGTACTGAATCCTTTCCCCCCATTGAATGAGCCGGGGGATATACCTTTCGGAGACCTCCCTGGCGGCGATGGGGATAAACAGGATCAGGGCAAGGGATCTCACCATGGCCAGCAGGGGTATCTCCATTTCCGTCATGGCCAGATATTTCACCAGGGGCGGGAGTGTGAAAGGGACCAGGAGGGAGGAAAACACCACCATGGATATCACGAGAGAGGTATTTCCCGTCAGGATGTTGGAAATGAAGGGGGCGACTACACCCGTTGAAATGCCGGAGAGCACCAGGACGGAAAGGGCATATGAAGGGAGGAAGAGCTTCGTGAGATAATACAAACAGAGGGGGATAGCCAACAATTTAACCAGGAGGAGTATTGCTATTAATTGAACATTCATGATGGACCGGATTACGGTCATGAGGCCTACCCTGAGGAAACTCAGGAAGAGAAAGACGATCATGAAATAGGTCAGACAGGGTAAGAAAGGATCGCCCAAGGCGGGAACCAAGGCTCCCGCAAGCATTGAGAAGACCACCACCCCGAGCAAGACAAGGTCCTTTAGGTTCATGGAAGGATGCCTTGTATCCCTCAATTATGGACCCAATGTATCAAATCGGAAATTGAAAACACAAGGTTGATTTGGGGAATCCCGCCCATGGGTAGGGAAAAGAACCATGGGGTTCATGCTCGAAGCTATTTGAATAACTGTTTCAGGCGGGATTCTGTCAGCGGCCCATTTTTTCGAACTACTTCACTTCCTCTCCTGATCCAGCCTTCAGATTGAAGATGATACGCGCGGCAATTTTGGCCGCCTTGCCGCAGACCCCAGGACACCCTTCGGGTTCATGTCCGCCCGCGACCAGAAATTCCTCGTACTCCATCCTTTCGTAAAGCTTGAACGACCTACCGTAAAGGATTTTGTGTATTTCGGCACAGATAGTATGGCCGATCTCCTCCCTGAACTGAAGATACATCTCGGTAGCGGGTTTCATTCCTCGCCGGTATTGTTCGATATCCTCGATGGATTCCCTCCCTACTACCTGACCAATTGCCATAATACCCCCTATCAGGGCGCCGCAAGTCTCCCCTCTTCGGACAACTCCCCCCGCCAGGGCACTTGCAGCCTTGAAGGCAGCCGTATCCTTTAGATCTAACTTTTCCTGCAGAGCCGCAAGAACGGACTGACTTCACCCGAAGTAATTCATATCGTACTGTAACGCTCGGTCTCCGATCTCCTCGATCAACTTTTCCCTGTCTTCCGCCATGAAAATCCCTCCTTCCCTCTGCATGTGATTAAGTATTGGAGGTTCTGGTCTGGCCGAACCTCGAAAAATTGGTGAGGTATCCCAAAAACCGCCGAGATGAGAGGGGATAACGCTGGGCAATATAACACAAACCCCGATAACACTCCATAGTTATTAATTGGCTGCTTCATGAAGGTTTTGGCGGGAATGTAGACTTTTTTCTAAATTTATGCAATAAGGTCGATAGAAGGGCCGAGGTGAAATTCGGGAACGTTTGTTTTCACCGCATATATCCGAGAATTTTACTTTTCCAGTTGTGAGTCCTTGGAAAGGGCGCGAGAAGAATACTTTCAAATTCAGGAGTAGAAAATGGATATTACTCGTAAACTCGTTGATTTTTGCCACAACGTCACCTATCGAGATCTACCCCCAGAGGTTATTGATAAAACGAAGTATCTGGCACTGGATTATCTGGGTGTGGCCTCTCGTGGGTCCATTGTGGAATCGACAAAGGCGATGTACGGAATGGTAGAGGATTTGGGACTGGACCCAAAAGGGGGGGTGATCATCGGCACGGGCATGCGGGCGCCCTATCAGTATGCGGCCCTGGCCAATGGAACCTCCGCCCATTCCCTGGAAATGGACGATGTGCATAATGAGGCGTCGCTTCATCCCGGTGTAGCCGTATTTCCGGCGGCCTTTGCCGCCTGCGAAATGGCGGAAGCTGATGGGAAGAAGTTCATAGAGGCGGTCGTTGTGGGCTATGAAGTCATGGTCAGGCTGGGAAAGGCCCTCACGCCCAGTGGCCACTATGCCCAGGGGTTTCACCCGACCGGCACGTGCGGGGTTTTTGGTGCCGCTGTGGCGGCTTCCAAAATCCTGGGGCTCGATGAGGGGCAGATGCTCAGTTCGATGGGGATTGCCGGGAGCCAGGCCGCGGGTTCCATGGAGTACCTCGCCGATGGCGCATGGACCAAGCGGTTTCATCCGGGGTGGGCGGCCCACAGCGGACTCATCGCCGTTCTGCTTGCAAAAAGGGGGTTTAAAGGACCCTTGGCTATCCTGGAGGGAAGGAATGGATTTCTCCAGGGCTACTCAAAATCGTCGGATGCCAGCAAGATACTAGAGGGGATGGGTGACTCCTATCACGTCGCAACGACCAGTATCAAGCCCCATGCCTGCTGCCGATACAAACAGGCCCCCATAGACGGGGTCCTGGAAATCATGGCAAAAAACCGTCTAAAACCAGATGAGGTGGACAAGGTGACGTTGGGAATACTGAAGACCGGTTTCCCCATCATCGTTACACCAGAGGAGTCCAAATATAACCCTCGGTCAGTGGTGGATGCCCAGTTCAGCATGCCATTTGGTGCTGCCATCGCGGTGCTCTGCGGGAAAGCTTCTCTGGAACAATACACGCTGGAAAAGATAAATTCGCCCCGCGTCAGGGAGATGATGAACAAGGTCTCGTGCGTGGAGGACCCGGACCTTGAAAGGGTTTATCCCCAGCATTGGCCTGCAACGGCGGAGATTGTGACCCGAGACGGCAAATCGTATTTGGCGAAGGTTGATTATCCAAAGGGCGATCCGGAAAATCCTCTGACATGGAACGAGCTGATAGATAAGGTGAATGATATCGCTTCTCCCATATTTTCCGCATCACACAGAAATGAAATCGTCCAGAGGACGAGGCACCTGAATAGAGAAACGGATCTCAGCAAGTTTACCCCACTGCTTCTGAGGGAAATGTAATCGTTAGCGAAAGAGTGGTGATCATGGCAATTCACGTAATGGAGATTGAAATCCACGGAATTGATTTCGTAGCGCCTGAGATTTGGGAGATTTTTGAGGAGAAACGCGTTGTGGAAAGGTGACTGGTGTTGCATGGGTTCGTCTAAGGCCCAAAAACGAAAAGAGGTACTTTGTGATGGCAGAGACTCCGAAAAAAAGCAAAGCAGCGGTTATTGTGGAGTGGAGTAAGCCTCTGGAAATCCGTGAGTATCCTATCCCCGAAGTCGAACCGCGGGGGATATTGGTCAAAGTCGAGATAGCTGGCATTTGCGGGACGGATGTACACCAGTGGCACGGGAGACTGCCCCTTGACAAACGCCTGCCGCAGATACCAGGACACGAAACGTTGGGAAGGATAGTGAAGTTGGGTGAGGGCCGCACCCATGACGCGGCCGGAGAACCCCTCAAGGTCGGGGATCGGATTCTGTGGGCCCACGTTGATTGTGGGGAATGTTACTGGTGCAAGATCACCCGTCAACCCACATTGTGCGCAAATAGGATCTACTATGCATTGCGCTATTGTGGTGAATATCCCCACCTCATGGGCGGGTTTGCGGAGTATGAGTATGTGATCCCTCGCACGGAAGTGGTGAAAGTTTCAGAGGAATTGAGGGAGGAGGAAGTCGTCGGGGTGGGCTGTGCTTTCCGGAGCGTGGTGGCAGCCTATGAGAGGCTGGGGGGACTGAGCACCCAGGATGATGTCGTCATTCAAGGAGCAGGGCCAATCGGGCTCTATTCCCTCCTGCTGGCCGTCGAGGGAGGTGCCAGGAAAACAATTGTGATAGGAGCACCCCAGGAAAGGTTGGATCTAGCGAAAAAGTGGGGCGCGGATCACGTGATAAACATCGATGAAATAACGGATGCCCCCAAGAGGAAGGAGCAGATACTGGACCTCACTGAGGGGAGGGGACCCGATGTTGTTGTGGACGGCTCTGGCGTGGCTGTGGCCTTTAATGAGGGATTGGAGATGATCCGTAAGGGAGGGAGATACCTCGTCATTGGACAAACATCTGCCGGAGTGGCGACTCCCATCGTACCGGCTAATGTCGTATGGAAGGGCCTTGATATCCTGGGATCCATATCCGCCACCATCACTCACTTCTATAAAGCCCTTCAATTCATCAAGAACAAACGGTCAAAATATCCATTGGCGGGCATCGTAACCAATAAGTACAGCCTGGAACAGGCGAACGAGGCACTGGCGGCGATGGAGGGAGGGAAGGAGATAAAACCGGTGATTGACAATAGGGGGCGATAGGAAGACGAACCCCGAGTCTCCAAGCACCTGAGATGAAAGAAGAATCCTTTCTTTTAGATAAATGAAGAAGCTGGGGGAAAGGCACGAGGAAGGTTGCCATGAATCTGTTGAGAATAAACATGAGAATGAAGAGGATGCCTACAGAGAAGAGTAAGGAGGAGTACCGACTTCTGGGAAACCGAGGGTTAATAGGCAGATTGGCTTATGACGAGTTATACCCCCAGTGTGACCCCCTTGGACCCCAAAACAAACTGATTATTGCGACAAGCCCACTGGGCGGCCTCGGCATTACGTGCGCGGGAGGGTTATCAGTCGGAGGGAAGAGTCCGCTAACAGAGGGTATCAAGGAGGCAAATTCAGGCGGAGTTGCCGCAACAAAACTGGTTAAGCAAGGAATTAAGGCGATTATTGTGGAAGGTCTTCCAGAAAACGGGGAGATGTATGATTTATTGAAGGAGGAGATTGACAAATCAGATGAAGGAAGAACATTTTGCCGGGATTTTCCCCTATCTGGTTACGCCGCTTGATGACAAGGGCCGCCTCAAGGAAGACGTCCTTGCCGATCTGGTCGACCACCTCATCAGAAAGGGAATTCATGGCCTTACACCTCTGGGTAGCACGGGGGAAGGGGCTTATCTCGATTGGCCGAGTAAGAAACGGGCCATTGAGGTAGTGGTAAAAGCGGTAGGTGGGCGTGTTCCAGTCGTTGCCGGCGTCAACAACCTGACCACCCAAGGCGCAGTCCTCGACGCCTCTGAAACCGAGCGCATTGGCGTGGATGGCATTCTCGTGATTCTCCCCACATACTTTCCGGTGGACGACGAACAGGTGGTGGCTCATTTCCGTGGGGTTGCCCGAGCCGTTTCCTGTCCGATAACCCTCTATACCAATCCCAAGTTCGCCATGTGGGACTTTACGGTTGACACACTTAAAGAGCTCGCCCAAGAGGCGAACATCGGCTATTTGAAAGATGCATCCGGCAATATCGGCAAGCTCATGTCCATTGTTACTGCCTTGGGAGATCGATTCAGGATATTCAGCGCCTCCGCCCATGTGCCCCTCTTCGTATTCATGCTTGGCGGTGTTGGATGGATGGCGGGTCCAGCCTGTTTGATTCCTGAGCAGAGCATCGCCCTCTATGAGGCAGCCCGTGAAAAAAGATGGGACGAAGCTTTGGCACTTCAAAAGAAACTATGGCCCCTGAATGTGGCTTTTCAACGATATTCCCTCGCGGCATGCGTGAAGGCCGGATTAGAAATGCAGGGTTTTGCCGTCGGTCCTCCCCTCCCTCCCCAGAAACAATTAAACCGCCAGGGACGGAAGGTTGTGCGGAAAGTCCTTGAGGACATCGGGGGCCTTTAAATCTGTGAGGTGGAGGAAGAGAAAACATAGGGGCTGATTCCAAAGGACTTTAATCAACTGCGAATGAGGAGATTATGAAGTTCGAAGCAATTGAAAGGGAAACCGTTATTCTCGACCCTAAGAACAACATGGCCCGCAGGTCCATCCCGAGCGAGATACGGAGGGATCCCCTAACCGGGAGAAACTCCCGAATTTGCCATTTCATGGCGCTCAAGTGGGATAAGCCCGATTTCGAAAAGCTCGTTGCGGGGACCGAGGCGTGGTGCCCATTTTGTCCCGACAAAGTCATGGAGGTGACTCCGTGCTTCCCACCGGAGATTTTACCGGAGGGGCGGATTATTTCGGACGACATGGTTCTCTTCCCCAACATTGCCCCATACGACAGCCTTGGGGCCGTGGCCACCATGGGGAGTCGTCACTTCATGCCCATGACGGAGATTACGCCTGAGCGCATCGCAAAGGCCTTCCGCCTGGCAATGGAATTCTTTCGTCGGGTTCACCGTTTAGGACACCCCGAGTCAGTCTACCATATCATCAACTGGAACTACATGCCCGCTTCGGGGAGTTCGCTGATACATTCGCACTTGCAGGTGTTTGCGAGCTCCGTTGCGCCTAACCTCATGCAGGAGGAATTGGAGGCGGCCCAGACGTACTTGAGGAACAACGGCACGAATTACTGGGATGATTTGGTCAAGGCCGAAGAGGGCAATGTCGAGCGCTACCTGGGAAGGATTGGCCGCACGACGTGGCTCACCGCGTATGCCCCCATGGGAGTGGCAGGAGACGTGCTGGCCGTGGTGGATGGCGTTCAGTCAACCCTCGAACTTACGGACGATGACCTGTCTGATTTGTCCGTGGGGCTCAGCAAGGCCATGAGGGCCTATGACAAGATGGGAATCTACAACTTCAACATGAATTTCTTCACCGGCGCAGAAGGGGATGAGCATGGTCGGGTGCATCTCGTGTTCTCGCCTCGAACGTTTTTCAATCAAGTCTTGGGTTCTTCGGACGTGGGGGCCCTTCGAAACCTCTTCAACGAGACCATTTGCATGGCCTTCCCCGAGGAGATAAACGAGATGCTGAAGCCGGAATTTTAACGTCTTCGGGCGTCTCCCGACGGAAGCCTTCAATCTCAAGGATCAACCGGTAACGGATTGTTGCCGAAATCCCTGGAGCGAACATTATTCAGTGCTATAGTGCTGCAATGTTGCAGTCGGAAAGGGGAGAGAGGGTAGAGGTTGGAGGCAGAAGGGGAAATGTTAAAAGTGAAAGGTTAAGGCTAAGGTTGAGGTTGAGGGAGTGGAGACGGGAGGGGAAATGCCAAATGTCAAATAACTGATAAGGAACACTAAGTAACGATTCACGAACCCGAAACACGAGCCTGGACACGAGCGTCTAGCGTGGTCTGTCTTTCGCCGTTTTTTTCAAATCATCCGCCGTCTGCGGTCTTCGGTCCTAATCATCACGAACACGGACAACGGACACGCAACACGAGTTCTGAGCGAAAGGGTATTTGGGCAACAGTCCCGTAAGGATTGACTATTCAACGGGGGTAGGCTTACAGAGCAAATGCTCCTTCAGGGATAGCCTTCCACAGTTACCACACACGCACTTCAAATGAGGAAGCATGGGTTTGCAGATGTGTCTGGGATCCGTTATGGATTTTCCGCAGTATTCGCATTTCACTGGTTCAACAAAGCTCGCATTTCTACAGAGATGATACCCCCACTCATTTAATTCGGACCCGCAGTTGGGACAGACCAATTTCTTCATGATTTCTCCCTCCCCTAGGTGGTCCCCTCGTCCTCTATGACGTGGGCCATGATATCATACCTCATCCGATTTTTCAATTCGTTGCAGGCTGGAGTTTCCTGAGTTTCGAGGTGACACGGTTGTCCCTGAGGGGCTCAAAACCCTGTTCTGAGTTGAAGATG
>CAYFXP010000567.1:0-2107 GCA_964346935.1 uncultured Syntrophobacterales bacterium | reverse complement strand
GAGATTCGACAGGATGAACAGGTACTTGAGGCATATCTGAGTGGCGCTTCAGGAGCCTTATCTGGGGAGATTCAAGCAGAATGAAGTTGTTAATGGTTAATAACGTCGTTTCAGGTTATGGGAGTACGGAAATCCTCCACGGTGTTTCCATGTATGTTGACCAGGATGAGATTGTGACGATCATTGGGCCGAATGGAGCTGGAAAGTCCACACTGTTCAAAACGATTATGCGATATCTGATACCGAGTGCCGGGAGCATTGTGTTCTCGGGAGAGGAGGTAACCACATTAGAGCCCAACAGGAAAGTGGAGAGAGGTATTGCCTATGTGCCCCAACTTGAGAACATCTTCGCCTCTCTAACCATTGAAGAGAACTTGGAAATGGGGGGCTACATAAAGGATCTCAGAGCGGTAAAGCGGGAAATAGAACATGCATACAGTGTTTTCCCAATATTGAAACAGAAGAGAAATAAAAGGGGATATACCCTCAGCGGTGGTGAAAGACAAATGTTGGGAATGGCACGGGCGCTCATGACTAACCCAGAGCTCGTATTGCTCGATGAGCCCTCCGCCGGGCTGGCTCCAAAGGTTACGGAGGCGGTATTTGACCAAATCATAAACTTACATAAAGAAGGGGTGGCAATTATAATAGTTGAACAAGATGCTCATCGCTCCTTGAGCATATCACATAGAGGGTATGTCTTGGCTATGGGACAGAACCAATTCGATGACTCGGCTGATAAGATCTTGAAGAATGAGCAAATAAGAGAGGCATATTTAGGCGGCTAGTTTCCGGCAGGTCGGAATCTCCGAGAAGAGATCAAAGGAGAACGGGGAGCATGGGCTCCGTGTAACGAAAACCTTTCCAACACGATTGCCAATGGCTCAGTAATAGGGTCCATTCCGACCTCTCAAAATGCGAAGGAAAGCAATGACCAGCTCAACTGCCGATGTTACTATCTGCGGCGCAGGAATTGCCGGTATTTCCGCAGCCTATCACCTGACCGTCAAGCACGGCATCAAGGATGTGGTTCTCGTAGAGCAAAACACACCCCTCTCGGTGACCAGTGACAAATCCACCGAGTGCTATCGCAATTGGTGGCCCGGACCCGGGAACGCCATGGTCAGCCTCATGAACCGCAGCATCGACATCCTGGAGGGATTGGCCAACGAAAGCGATAATCTTTTCCGCCTTAACCGAAGGGGGTACGTCTTCGCCACATCTAACCCTGCTCGTATTGAGGACTTTGAAAGGATTGCAGAGGAAGCTGCCGAACTGGGCGCAGGCCCTGTCCGATATCACCGGGGTCAACCCGGAAATCCCGTTTACGTCCCTGCTTCGGCCGAGGGCTTTGATGGTCAGCCCACCGGCTCGGACATCATCCTCGATCCCGGCATAATCCGGGAACATTTCCCGCACCTCTCCGACCGCACCATTGCCCTGGTCCATGCCCGGCGCTGCGGTTGGCTGAGTGCTCAACAACTGGGCATGTACATGCTGGAACGAGCGCGCGAGCGGGGAGCCCGACTCCTGCAAGCCCGAGTGGAAGGGGTGGATGTGGCCGGCAACCGAGTGCGGGCGGTCCGCCTGAGCAAAGAAAACACGCCTGCTACCATCTCAACTGACAATTTCGTCAATGCCGCTGGGCCTTTTCTGAAGGATGTGGGTCAGATGGTGGGGATTGACCTGCCGGTTTTTCACGAACTGCATGCCAAAGTTGCGTTTAGAGACACCCTAGGGGCGGTACCGCGCAATGCCCCGTTAATCATCTGGACGGATCCCACGTCCTTACTCTGGTCGGAAGAGGAGCGCTCCCTCCTCGCCGAGTCCGAGGATACCAAATGGCTCCTGAACGAATTTCCATCCGGCGTCCATGCGCGTCCGGAGGGCGGTCCCGATAGCAACATAGTGCTCATCATATGGACCTATGACATCACCCCCGTGAACCCCGTCTTTCCGATCAGTTTTGACCCACACTACGCGGAGATCGCCCTGCGCGGGCTAGCCTCCATGATTCCCGGGATGAAAGCCTACTTCGATAGGATGCCTAAGCCCTTAGTCGACGGAGGTTATTACACCAAGACCCATGAGAACCGCCCCCTTATTG
>CAYFXP010000566.1:0-2075 GCA_964346935.1 uncultured Syntrophobacterales bacterium | reverse complement strand
GAGGCTCCAACAGGCCTCGCAGGCTGAAGATCTGGATCAGCCAGAACAATAAAACGACTCAACAGTTCCTCAACAATACTATTTCGCTCAACGCCAGCGCTCACCCATCTCCCTACAGCACCATCCTTGTACTGCCTACTCCTTGACCTTAGCCTCAGCCTCAACCTTAACCTTGACCTTTTTTCTTTTGACTGCAGCACCGCAGCACTATCTTCCCCTTCCCCTTATGTGTAATCCTTTTCCACTTTAAAAAGCGGAAGAATATAAAATCTCCTAAAATTAGTGACTTATGACATCAAGAAAACCGTGGTGGTAAACTCTTTCCACTTTTATCACCATTTTTACCTATTTTACCCTTTTTTAATCGTCTTTACATGTGTTTGAAAATTAAAATTTATGAAAAATATCAAAGCATTAATTCTCATTCTTACATCCTTAGGCTGTTCTGGAACGAAATTTGCCTATATTAATTATCAATTCATAACCTATTAATCTTCTTATTTTTTTAGAATTCTCATGGTGGCAAACGCAATTCCCTTCGACCCGTATTGGTTGCTTTTCTCCAAGAGCCCAACGATGCAAGACATCAAGGCCATTGTAGATCAGGTAGGCCCAACGGACATTACCGTACTAGTCAAGGGCGAAAGCGGGACGGGGAAGGAGCTCATCGCCAGGGCCATCTATTCCCAGTCGATGCGCAGGAGAAAGCCTTTTGTCAAAATCAACTGTGCTGCCATCCCCCGAGAACTGATGGAAAGCGAGCTGTTCGGTTATGAGAAGGGGGCATTTACCGGTGCCCATGCCAAAAAGCCGGGCAAATTCGAGCTGGCCAACGGTGGAACTATCTTCCTGGATGAAATTTGCGACATCCATGCATCCCTCCAATCCAAGCTCCTTCAGGTCCTCCAGGATGGGGAGTTTTCGAGGTTGGGCGGCGACGGAAACGTCAGCGTCGATGCCCGGGTAATCGCCGCTACAAAGAAAGATCTAGATCAAGCCACGCAGGAGGGCCGTTTTCGTAAGGATCTCTACTACCGATTAAATGTGGTGTGTATCAGCCTCATCGCTTTACGGGACCGTAAGGAAGATATAGCGCATCTATCCGATTATTTTCTGAGATTCTACAACTATCGATACGACAAACATCGGGGGCCGCTCTCCCCCAAAACCCTCCGGCTATTCGATCAATACGACTGGCCGGGAAATGTCCGCGAATTGGAAAACGTGATCAAGCGAATGGTTATCTTGGACAGCGAGGAGTCAGTCATCCACGATCTCTGGGGCAACCATATCTCGGCGGATGAAGGGCAGGAAATCCTCCGGGGAAAAATGAATTTCGTGGGGAAATTTAACCTGAAGGAAATTGGAAAGGAGGCATCCCATAGGGCCGAGCGCGAGGCGATACACAGGGCCCTGGCCAGAACCCGGTGGAACCGAAAAGAGGCCGCCCAGCTCCTTCAGGTCAGCTACAAATCCCTGTTGTCTAAAATAAAGGGATACGGAATCGATAGGCTCAACGGCAGCACCTGAACACTAAGCTGCAGCACTGCATAACCGCAGTTCTGCAACACTATATAGAGAAAGGGGCGGGGGATACAATGTTCGCATTTGGCCATGTGTTCAATAGGCAGTCCTTCCTTTTTCTGCTGGACCTGGAGATCAAGAAGGCACAACGCTACCAAAACTTCCTGAGCCTGCTCTCCCTCACCTTCGACCACCTCAGTTCTTCCCTGACAGAAAATCCCACCGTTTCGCTAACAACCATGGGGAATCTCCTCAAGGATGAGCTCAGGGACACGGATGTTATCGGTCAGGGCGGGACAAACCGGCTCTTCGTGATGTTGCCGTATGCCGATGTCGGAGGTGCCAAGAAGGTGAGGAAGAGAGTGGAGCAAATCCTCCGGGACTTTGGATTTGGCCCGAAGGGGTTTGCTGTCGAAATCGATGAGGTCTGCTTCCCAACCCATGCAACGAGCATTGAGGACCTCCTTCGGGTGGCTGGAAACCATCTGTCGCAGCACGCCCCTCAATAAAGAATGCACATCAGTTCGGAAAAAGTGAGCAATGGGGTTGAA
>CAYFXP010000565.1:0-4498 GCA_964346935.1 uncultured Syntrophobacterales bacterium | reverse complement strand
ACCACCTTGGCCGTTTCGGGCGAATTGATCGCAACCGTCTTGGCGTCCTTCTCGCACTCCTTGCCGCCAAACGCCCACAGCATCGGATAGTGGGACTGGTTGGCGTCGCCGAGCGCCCGCCCCAGGGCGAATCCGACGGGATGGCCCTTGTCCTTCAGCTTCTTGGACATCACCAGCATCTCATCGTAGGTGTCGGGGAACTCGTCATACCCCACTTCCTTCAGCCAGTCCGTGCGATAGGTGATGCCGATGGGAATGATCCCCCAGGGTACCGATCTCCACGTCCCGCCAACGTTGCAGATGTCCTTGCCGACTGGGGCCCAGCCCTTGAGGCTCTTCGCCAGATCTGCGCAGACATCACCGACGTCTATCAAGCCTTTGGCGTGCAGATGGGGCATGTCAGTCCACAGGTTGATGATGTCAGGTCCCGCGCCGCTCTCCACGGCAGCGGCGACCTTGGCGGGGATGTCCTGATGGCTGATGAACTCCATGCTGACCTCGATACCCTTGGCCTTGGTGTATTCTTTGGCCTGTTCCCGGAGGACATCGTCCATCGCGCTGAGGGTATTTGCCCAGGTGAGCATGCTAATCCTGGGGGCCCCCAACCCGCTTCGGATATATGTCCCGAAGGATAGGGCCGCGGTAGCCCCAGCCGCCATGCCCATAAATTTACGACGGCTGATGCCCTTCTGCTTACTCCGTTTTTTCTTTTTCTGCATGGTTTACCCCCTTTCGACTTTCTTAACCCACGTTCAAACTCATACCTATGTCCTTATCTTACCTTTGGCTCTCTCACCCCCTCTCCCTTCGGCAAGCCTACCATCTCTATTGACGGTAGACGGTAGAACTAGCCGCTTAGAAATCTCCCCTCGTATGACATTTACCCTTCCAACCCCCTTATCGCACAATACGTGTTTTAATTACCATAACTCCCCCTGAAATGAAACCGCTATTTTGCCATATTATGAGGAATTCTAAACGGATCAGGCCTTTGTGCCAATTCTTTGGCTGGAAAATGATCCAAATCTCAGATTTTCCTGGAATATCTCTTGTTTTCTCTTCACTTTAGTTAATCTGTATCAGGTCGATTTAACCCTTACAATAAGGGGGGAAACTGCGAATTCTAGACCCAGGCGACCTCAGGTAAAAAAGAATCGGGAAGTAGGGGAAAAATCGTCCTGCGGAGTCTATTAACTTAAGTTATCCACTATGTATTTTTGTTCAGGCTCTAATCCGTGAAGGAAAGTAACCTTCCTTCATCATCAAACTGAAGTTGTAGAGGTCTATCCTCCACAGTTACACCCTCCTTCTCACGGAGTTCGGGCAACAGAGCCTCCGTGGCCCAGAAGTTCTCCAAGTGGAGGGTGTTGAGGATTCGAACCATACGAACGTGTTGAAGGTCCGGAACATGGGACAAAGCGGTCTCAACGACCACCCTATCGTTCTCTAAGGCAATGGGTAACCGCACACTACGAAAGACCCCCGAGGTGATAGCATTGGTATACGATGGTTTGCGATCAATCTTATCGATTACCCTCTGGGTCGTCAGGTCCGCCATTCCTATTCCCACGGCGTTGCCCTCAGACTCAGGGGTGAGATCCAGCACGATGAGCGTTCGATAATCCGGTTCCCTGGGGCCCCCTTCCCGGCGCCAAAATCCTATCACATTGGGATCAATCCCCGCTCCGCTTATGTTCTTTCCCATCTCATCCGCGATGAGGATATCGAGATCATCCAGGGGGATCCTCGGCAACAGCCTTCGAGCGGATCGGAGGAGCTCTCTGTCCACCCCGACGAATTGCTCAGGCAGGGCCAGCTTTACGATGTACGTCTCGTCCAAGGAATTTTCCAAGATGGCCAATCCGCAGAGGACCGGGGCTTTCTCGAGAATGATGCGTGCCGCAGGAACCATAGACGAGGCCAAGCCGAATTTGTGCATGCTCAAAGCCCCCTGATGCTTCCCACAGCCGATAGCAAGCATCTTGCATAAACCGGATTCGACCTCACCGCGCAACAAGGTGTGGGGTTTAACCCGATTGATGACGACGATATGATCGGCCCCAAGGGCATCCTTGGAGACGAATACCTCCGCCCCGGAATCCAATCGCCCCACCGAAATCACGTCCATGGTGGAGACGACAGGTGCGCCGGCCGAAGACTCGGTGATACCCATTTCTTTGAGCACATTTATTTGCCCTTCAGCCGTAGCCCCTCCATGGGAACCCATGGCCGGCATGATAAAGGGCTTTAGCCCCATGTTCCGAAGGCATTCCACCGCGGTGGCAACAATGGTCCTCATGTTCTCAATGCCCCTGGATCCCACGGCCACTGCTACCCTTTGATTGGGTTTGATATTCTTCTCTCCTTTGAGGCGAGAGAATTCTTGGCGAACTGCCTCGGGGATGAACTTGATGGACGTTTTCTCAAACCGCTGTTGTATACGATACATAGGAGGGTAATTCATTTTGAATCCTCCACTAGGGCGTACCATACTGTGCATACACCTCTTCTGGCACGGGGAATTCAGGCTTTCGGCCCTCCAGGACCGCCAATATATCGCGGCTCACCATGCTCATCCTCAGCATGCCTTCCTCGGTATGGGCAGCCATGTGGGGTGTGCCCACGAAGTTCTCCATCCTAAAGAGGGGATTATCAACAGGAGACGGCTCCTCCTCAAAGACATCGGAGCCCACGCCGGCGAGCCAGTTCTCCGCCAGAGCCCTGACCACATCGGCCTCGTTCCAGAGGGGGCCCCTGGCCATATTGATCAAAAAGGCCGTAGGCTTCATGAGCTTCAAAAGGTCGGCGTTGATTATTCCCCGGGTTTGTGGCAAAAGGGGCATATTGATCGAGATGAAGTCCGCTTCCCTGAAGAGGTCCTTCAGATCTACCCGCTTTGCACCCAGCGCCTGTTCCGCTTCGGGAAAACTGATCACATCGTAGTAGACCACAGACATCCCAAAGCCGTTACGGCAAATGCGGGCTGTTTGCTTGCCAATCCTGCCAAGACCCGCAACGCCCAAGGTCTTGCCATGCAATTCTCTTCCGATAAGCTCATAACGAGCATTCCAGTTCCCTGCCCTCAGGCCCATATCTCCGAGCCTCAATTTCTTGGCAAGCATAAGGGCCAGGCCCACGAAGTGCTCGGCGACGCTTTGGGCATTTGCTGCGGGGGTGTAAACCACCTCGATCCCATGTCCCTTCGCAGCCATGAGATCGATGTTTTCAAGCCCTACGCCGTGTCTCCCGACCACTTTCAATCGGGAAGCGGAATCCATGAGGGCTTTGGTAACTGAGCCACGAGCACGGATGATGATGGCATCAACATCGCCTGCTTGCCTTATTAAATTCTCCTCCTCCACGGAGTCCGCGTAAATCACGTCGCACTTCTCCTCGAGGAGTTTGGTCCCCTCGGGGTGCATTGGCTCATAGAGAAGCACCTTAAACCTCGAATCCATCTATCTCCCCCCTACCCTGTCGGGATTTCTTCTCCCCTCCCACGTGCTTTCTCAGACCATTCACCTGTTCCCCCTTGGCAAAAGGCTCACCAAATCCGGCAAGTTATCCTCCGAATCGAAGGGAAGATCGAACAGTTCATCCTTAACCTCAATGTCCGAGCGGTCTCGGGCGGAATCCACCAAGGCGCTCGATACGGCCAACCACTCCAGGTCCTTTGTATTTGGAATCCAGACCACCTTAACCGTCTCGGGCCTCCATAACCCGATGGTCGCGAAGGCCGCGTCAAGGGCGGCCCTATCCGTGGGCAATGTAATGGGTATACGCCCCTTTTCCGGAGACCCGCCGGTCATAGCATTTATCCTTGTGGCCTCAAAATCGATCTTCTCAACCGCCCGCCGCGTGGTGTAATCCGCCAGCCCTATTCCGCTGGCGTTACCCTCCGACCCCTCGCTTAGATCCCTGAACACGATTCGGGTTATCTTGGGGGTCTCGCATTCTTTTTCGTAGATGTTCATGATACGACCGATTACCTTGGTATCAAATCCCGAGCCCGAAACATCCTTTCCGATTTGGTCCACCAGCAGGATATCCAGCTGGTCAAAGGGCAGCTTCGCCCTGTGTTGCTGTGATTCCTTCAACAGCTCTGGCTCCCGATCAAAGACATCCCGGGCGGGAACGGCTTCGACCCGCCGAAGCTGATTGCGGTGATCCTCCAAAAGGGCAATCCCTCCGAGGATGTTAAGCTCCTTGAAGAGAACTCTCGCAATGGCATGTATGGCCTTGAGGTAGGTGATATTTACGGCCAATCGGTGCATGGTTTCCGCACCAGGTTGCCGTCCGAGTCCTACCACCGCCATCTTCAGGATGCCGGATTCGGTGTCCCCCATATACTCGGTGTGTTCCTTGACACGATTGACAATGAGAATGTGGTCAGCATCGACTGCCGCTCTGTCGGCATAAACGGGCACATTCCCTTCAGCCCGGCCAACCTCAACAATGTCCCAATCGGAATAGATCGGAGCCCCCATGGATTCCTCGG
>CAYFXP010000564.1:0-3609 GCA_964346935.1 uncultured Syntrophobacterales bacterium | reverse complement strand
GGGGTTCCACTACCTTTGAACCCGAGATAACGTCGATCCGGTAATCGAAGAGAATGGGAGTAAGTGGAGTTGTAGGGCCGATCAAGGCAATAAAACTCTTCTCGCAGTGAATCAAGAGGTCCTCCAGGGTGTGATTGATAAACGTTGTTCCCGTTATCCCCACGACATCGGACTGGGGAAGGATTTCCTCAGCCGCTTCTTCCGGAAGATCCCCCTCCAATGGCCGTTTCTCAATGATCCAGAGGTTTTTTACCGATTCTCTCAGCATGGAGAGAAAGGGAAAATGGCCAACAACCGCCACATTCTTCCCCCTTCCCCTTTCCAAAAGGATCTCATAGGCATTGGCCTCGATACACCTGGATTCATCGATATCAATGAGGGAATTGACGGCCGCCATCCCGATGGACGCCTCGAGGAGGTTATCGGACCGGGAGTAGAGGGCGAGTTCAAAAGCGCTCTTTTCCACCAGATGTCCCACATCCCTCACCCCCTTATGGGGATGACCCTCTTCCTTTAAGGTGGAGGCGAGTCCGCAGTATTTGCTCAGAACCGCTGTCCAATGGGCGCAAACGTGAATTTCCCTCACCTTTGTCTCACCCTGGGGAAGGGAAGCGATCACATCCTCCAAGATCTTCATGGTGCCCCTCGTCTTTTCCCCCAATGATTTTCGCCCTCGTGGTGGTGGGGTTCACTGAGCGATCTCGTAGAAAATCTTTCGGCCGTGTAACCTGTGGCGAATCGTATTGCCCTTGAGCAGTAATTTCAGGTGCTTGATGACCTCTTGTGGGTGAAGCCCCAACATCTCCACCATATCCTCAGCGGTGAGAGGCCTCCTATGCAGGGCATCGATAATTTGTGCCTCTACCTCTCTCTTCCCACCGAGGAAATCATTTCGTCCGTACAAGGTTATAATCGACGCTTTGGCACCGAAACCCTTTTCAATCTCCCTGAGCCTCTCCTCCATCAATGGATAAGCGTAATCCTCCGCGGGGGGTCGGTGGACCGTATTGAGCTGGATCCGGTCGGGATTGATGTGCTCCAATACCTCTTTCATCTTCGTAACTTCGGTGGAATCGTCATTTATGCCGCGGCAGAAGAGGATTTCAACCCAAATTTGTCCTTGGAACTGCTCCCTGAAACCCACGAGCCCATGGATGACCACATCAATTTCAAGGGAGGCTTCCGGGCGATTGATAGTTTCATATACGGTCTTTGAGACGGCATCCAAGGAGGGAATCACTAAATCCGCTTGGCTGAGATCCCTCTTGACCTCATCCATAAAGAGGAGGGATCCATTGGTCAAAACGGCCACCGGTATGGATGTCCTCTTCTTGATCTCCTCGATGATGGATCCGATCTGAGAGTGTAAGGTGGGTTCCCCTGAGCCGGAGAAGGTAATGTAGTCAACGGGGGAATCCATATGGCTCAAGAACTCCTCTATCTCACCAATGATCGGCTCGATCGGGAGATATACGTCGCGTTTCACAGTCTTGTTGGTCGTCCTCCCCAACTGGCAGTAAATGCAATCGTACGTGCACGTCTTCCTCGGAACCAGATCGACCCCGAGGGAAAAACCCAATCTCCTCGATGGAACAGGACCGTAAGTGAATCGCATCCCCGTCCTCCTATGAGCTTCTCAACAACCTCAGGCTCTCTTAGGTTTCGAAGGTAGCCCCCACGTGCCCGTAAAAGAACCTGTCACCAAATTCCTGGGCCAGCCTTGCTGAGGCCCTCAAGCCCGTGCAGTGGGAAACGCCGATATATTCCAATGCCAATGCTTTAAGAGCATCGATGGACTCCTCGAGCTGCTCAGGGCGCAAAAAACCGAGATGCGTCCCTCCGACAAGGCCGTAGATCTCTCCCTTCCCCGTCTTCTCCATGACGTGGTAGATGGTGTTGATCATCCCTGAGTGGGCGCACCCGAAAATGATTACCAACCCCTTTGGTGTATCGAGAACGAGGGACTGATCATCCCGGAATTTATCAGAAACCCAATCACCTCCGGGTTTGGCGAAAAGCCTCGGGTCGGGTTTTTCAAAGGGCGTCTTTCTCGGGACTTCCCCGGTCAGGAATAAGCCCTTCTCTGCCTCGTAAAACTCTTTCTTTAAGATGAACTGTGCTCCTGAGAATTCGAGATACCCTCTATTATACGGGATGCCGGCGAATCTCCTCTCCTCATGGCCATCTTTCTTGAGTACCGCGATCCGTTCCACGAAGATGTCGGGATGCGCCAGGACCTCAACCTCTCCCCTCAGGCGCAACACCTCCGGCAATCCCCCGGCATGGTCTTGGTGCCCGTGACTCAAAAAGACCTTCTTGATGCTTACAAGGTCCTTCCTCAAAAGGAGGGCATTTCGAACAATGGAAGACCCGTTCCCGGTATCGAAGAGATAATTTCCGGCTTCCGTTTCAACAAAAGCTGAAAACCCGTGTTCCCCAGTTCCAATTAAGGAACCCACGGTATTCTCGCACAAAACCGTAATTCTCGCCTTCATTCTCTCTCCCCCTCTTCCTCTCTCCCCCTCTTCAGCCATCAGCAGGGCCACTTTCTCCCGGCCCAAAAATCGGACAGCCCAAAGCCCCCCATGGTTTACGAACCTCCTTGAACTGCTTCTCTCCTTCGATGTGCTTCACCCCATCGGATTCTCCCAAAAGCCCCCTGACTGAGTCTCCCGTACAGTGATAAGGGCACATTTTCGCAATAATACTCTCTCTATGAACTTTGATTCTTTCTATTATCTCCCACCTATTTGCCGAAAACAAGCCACACCAACCTATAACCGTTAAACGTGGGCCATGTGGGGTATTACTTTTGAAAATTGTAAAGGTGGGCTATGGGGAGATCCCCGTAGACACTTGGGATTCAGTACTGGCGAGTACCTGCCGGGTAACCTGTACCGCGACCGGCGTCAGACGCCACTAAAGATGTGATTATTTATCCCTCCTACAAACATCGTTCGTCGAACAAGGGGGAGTATCACATCTCTCCTCCCGACCGCAGCACGTCGTTCCACCTTTTTGTATTCCGCCCTTTACCGAGATAAAGGAGGCGGATACAATCCTCTCCATATGACCGCTTCCGCAGTGTTTGCATGTGGCGGGTTCATCCCGAGACCCCATTTCGGTCAAAATCTCGGAAACCTCCCCACAATCCATACATTTATACTCATAGATGGGCATTGTTCCCCGCTTCGCTATTCCTCTTCTCCAATGCTTTTACAGCTAAAAAAAATGGCTACCTCTTAGCCTTAACCTTGACCTTACCCTCAGCCTTGACCTGCTCCCTTGCTAGTACTCCTCGGTCAATTTCTGAATCTGCTCTTCGGTAAGGGGTTTCCCATACCACCATTGGACCCTCTCCGGTTCCTCGTTTTCAATGGGAACCCATTTATCGCCCTCCTTATTGAGGTATACCCATCTCAGCTTCTCGTGAACGGTGGGAACCACACCATTCCAGTTCTCACCCTTGCCATCTTTGAACACCATCATGGGTATGGATTCGCCCTCTCGGATCAGTTTCATCGCGGCATTGGCATGGCAATCATCACAAGCCCTCCCCTCTTTCTGGATCGCATGGGTGTAGTATGGCGCCTAGACGATGAACTTCTT
>CAYFXP010000563.1:0-9415 GCA_964346935.1 uncultured Syntrophobacterales bacterium | reverse complement strand
TTTTGCAGGACATCTCTTCCCCGTCTTTTTGAAATTCAAAGGGGGGAAAGGTGTGGCAACGGCGCTCGGCGTCTACCTGGGGATTGCACCTCTGGCGGTATTGATCGACGCCGGGATCTTTTTCGGGGTGGTTTTGAAATGGAAGCTTGTCTCCCTCGGATCACTGACGGCCGCCGCGGTAATGCCCATTCTCATCGCCATATTGACGAAATCGCAACCCTATCTTCTCGCCAGCCTAATCATTGCCGGGCTGATTTACTATCGCCACGAATCTAACATCCGAAGGCTTCTCGCGGGATCCGAGAACAAGCTGCATCTATGAAGTACGTATAGGAAAAGGGACATCACAAGGTTTCCCCAGAGGCATTACAACTTCTTCAGTCGCTGAATCGCACGTCTCCTTCTCTTAGAAGGCCTTCTCGCCGGCCCCTTTTTTTTCGTCCCCACACCCTTTTTGTCATTATTAATCTCCTCTAAATCCACCGCCTTCTCCTCCATGACGGCCGCCATGCCCATTCTCCCCTCGAACTCTTCCGAGGAGACAGCCGTGGCTCCAACCCTTTCGGCGAAATGGGCCACCTCCCGGTCCGAAGTGACAACTACTGCCCCTTGCCCGAACCTCTTTGCCAGGCGCTTGATTACCTCATCGGCTCTTTGATTCCGCTTCGAGTAGATCACGAGAATTCCCCGCTCCCATTGCTGGCTTTCCGTCAAACTACCCGATCGCCAACCATCGAATACGATGGTAATCTGGTGCCCGCGAATCCTCTTATAGGAGGCAAGTTGACGGATCAATGCCTCCCTCCCCATCTGGAGGTCCCTCGACTCCACTTCCCTCAGAAACGGGGACTGTCGGATGAGATTATACCCGTCGACGATGAGTTGGGTAGCCACCTTCTGAATCACCCGAAAAGGAAGAGATTAGAGGTAGGTAAGCCAATGGCGATATTCGTCGAGTTTGCCCTTAACCACATCAAAAAAGGTCGCCTGAATGGCCTTGGTGAGGGGGCCAATTCTGCCCGTGCCAATGACCCGATCGTCCACCTCCCTGATCGGGGTTACCTCAGCCGCCGTACCTGTGAAAAAGGCCTCATGAGCCGCATAGAGCTCATCCCGCGTGAATCGTTCCTCGATGACGGGCCAGCCCTTGGCCTTGGCTATCTGTATAATGGCATCCCGCGTGATCCCCGGTAGAATTGAGGTAAGGGGGGTTGTCTTGATTATCCCGTCTTTAACCATGAAGATATTCTCCCCGCTCGCCTCCGAGACATATCCCTCAGTATCGAGCATGAGGGCCTCGTCATATCCTATTTTGACCACTTCCCTCTTGGCCAGAACCGAGTTAACGTAATTCCCACAAATCTTCGCCTTAGTCATCATCACGTTCACGTGATGCCGAGTAAAGGAAGACGTCTTGATCCTAATGCCTTTCTCCAGGGCTCCTTCTCCCAAATATGCCCCCCAGGGCCATGTGATTATGGACACCCGGGTCGGATTATCCCCTGGGTAGACCCCCATCACTCCCTCTGAGATGAAGGCAATGGGTCGGATATACCCCTCCTTCAGGCCATTGGCCTTCAAGGCCTCCTTGCACGCCTCCGCGATCTCCTCCTTGGAGAAGGGCATTTGGATATCGGCAATTTTTGCCGAATCGAACAGGCGATCCACGTGCTCTTTCAGCCTGAATATGGCCGATGATCCATCGTGGCAAGTGTAACATCGGATACCCTCAAAGACCCCGAGCCCGTAGTGGAGGGTATGGGTTAAAATGTGAACCCTGGCCTCCTCCCAGGGAATCAGTTCTCCGTCCATCCATATCCTTTCTGCCTTTTGAACCATGAACAGCTCCTCCTTCACTCAATGTGGAAATAAATTGATTTCTACCCTATTTAGCGGCTTTTGTCAAACGACAAACGATCCGGAATTTCCGGATTTTCAGAACATGTGTTTTCGTGCGGTTCGTGCTCGTGAAACGTGTCCGGGTTCCCTTGTCATTACTCATCAGCCATTTGGCATTTGGATTTTCCCTTTGACATTTGAGCTTTGGCATTTGACATTTTGCATCCAATCTCCAACCTCAAACCTGGCCTACGCCACAGCCCCGAGCACCATCTGCTTACTGCCTACTGCTTACTATATCATCTCAGCCTCAACCTTAACCTGATGCGCCAGCCAAACCCCAGGGACTCAGGAGGCCTCAGACACAAATCCCCTTTACAACCTCCGAGCGGTATGATACGAGAAAGAGGCATATTATTTGCAAAGGAGACCTCTGCCATGGAGAGAACACTGATTACAGGTGGAGGCGGTTTCCTGGGCTCTCACCTTTGCGACCACTTCGTCGAGAAGGGACATGAGGTCATCTGCATAGATAACCTTCTCACCGGGAATATGGAAAACATCTCCCACCTCATAGGGCACGAACGCTTTACCTTCATAAAATATGATGTTACCGAGTTCATCTATGTCCAGGGACACCTCGATAACATCCTCCACTTCGCCTCCCCGGCCAGCCCCAATGACTACTTGAATTTCCCCATTCACACATTAAAGGTTGGTTCCCTTGGAACCCATAAGGCCCTTGGGTTAGCCAAGGAAAAGAAGGCTCGGTTTCTCCTTGCCTCAACCTCCGAAGTCTATGGGGACCCCCTCGTCCACCCCCAAAAAGAAGATTACCAAGGGAATGTGGACCCGGTGAACCCCAGGGGGGTTTATGATGAGGCCAAACGATTTGCCGAGGCCATAACCATGGCTTACCATCGGTCCCACGGTGTTGATACTCGAATCGCCAGAATATTCAATACCTATGGTCCGAGAATGAGGCTTGATGACGGGAGGGCCCTTCCTACCTTTATGGTTCAAGCCCTGAAAAATGAGGACCTCACCGTGTTCGGCGATGGATTCCAAACCCGCAGCTTTTGCTACATCTCCGACATGGTGGAGGGAATCTATCGGCTCCTTTACTCGGGCGAACACCTCCCCGTTAACCTGGGCAATCCCGAAGAGATCAGTATCCTGGATTTCGCCAAGGAGATCATCGCCCTCACTGGATCCAAGAGCCGAATCACCTACAAGCCGCTACCATCCCACGATCCAAAGGTGAGACAGCCCGATATAGGCAAGGCGAAAACCCTTTTAGGGTGGAAGCCGAAGATTAGCCGAACGGAGGGATTACGAACGACGCTGGGCTACTTCAAGAGAAAGATCTCTGAGGAATGAACCGGTAGAAAAATCGCTCAGTGCCTCACCTCATGCCTGACCTTTATCCTCATCCTCCCTTTTAGGACTACCTTGGCCGTTTGAGCCCCCAAGAGAGCTTCATCCATCCACTGGTCATCCTCAGTAACCCTCACCTTGATGTCTCTCTGGAATTCACGATGAGGGCCCAATGCGTCTGACATGCCCTCGATCCAAACCTCTACGGCCTTAGAGCATTCAAGGGGATACGGTTTGGAGTGAGGTATTGAGCAGCAGAAGTCGAGGATATCGATCTTCAGGAGGGTTTGAAGGAGATGGGCTGAAATCTCCCTCAATTTGGGATAACTTATGCGACGCGCCAGTCCCAAACCGATAAGCAAGATTTTGGGAGATCGAATCCGCTCATTGGACGGAATGATAACCGTCTCCTTGAAGCGTCCTGTGATTCGCCCATGTATGATCTCCCGGGATATGGCTCCATTGAGCCGCCAATCGAGAAGGCCGGCAGGCCCTCTCAGAGGCCTTTCATCCTCAAAAAAGCCTGCCTGAACTAATTGGCATTCCTGGCGATCTATGGGCTCGGAAGAGATGATAACTTCCATCGAATCCTCGGAAAAACAGGCTTATGGTGGCCGTTCGACATGTCGTCTCTCTTCCGACTTGACCCTGTCCAACACCCCGTTAATGAAGGCTCCGGAGTCCTCAGAGCCAAACTTCTTTCCGATATCGATGGCCTCGTTTATGGCTACCTTGGGGGGAATATCATTACAGTACAGGAGTTCGTAAATCGCAATTCTGAGGATGTTACGATCCACATGAGCCATGCGGTCGATTTTCCAGTGGGATGAGTATTTTTCAATAATGCGATCTAAATCCTCTCGATGCTCCTCGACTCCCCTGATAATGCGCGCCGAAAAATCCATAGCCCCCTTCAATACCTCGAAATTGTTCCAAAAGAGGGTTAGGGCCTGCTCGATCCCCCCCCGATTAAATTCCCTCTGATAGAGAACTTGGAGGGCAATTTCCCTGGCTCGTCGTCGAGCTCCCAAGGCACCCTCTCCATGTGGCATGAGATTTCTGTAAAAATCGCTCTTCCCGGGTTTTCGGGGGTCCTCATGAGGAAAGCATAGAAAGGTTCAGCGACTACTTCCTCGTCCCCATGGTCCTGAAGAGATTGACCATCTCGATGGCTGCAAGGGCCGCATCCCAGCCCTTGTTCCCCGCTTTCGTCCCCGCCCTCTCGATTGCCTGCTCTAAATTGTCGGCCGTAATCACCCCGAAGGAGACAGGAACTCCACTTTCCAAAGAAACCGTGGCAATCCCCTTGGCTACTTCGGCGCTTATGTATTCAAAATGGGGTGTTGCCCCTCGTATTACGCACCCCAAACAGATGACGGCATTATAGCGACCACTTCCCGCCATTTTCTTGGCGGCCAATGGAATTTCAAAGGCCCCGGGAACCTTGGCAATGGAGAGGTTCCTTTCCTCGGCTCCATTTCGAGTCAGGGCGTCTAGCGCTCCTTCCAGCAAACGTTCATTGATAAAATCATTGTACCGACTGACCACAAGCCCGAACTTCAGCCCCTTGGCATCAATCTTCCCTTCTAAGACCTTCGGCATCTCTTCTCCCTCCCCAGGATTAGTCACCCCCTTTGATGGAAAGAAGGTGACCTAACTTCTTCTTTTTGGTTTCCAGATACCCCATGTTCTCCCTTTGGGGATCCGTTTCGATGGAAACCCGGTCGACTACCCGTATCCCATATCCCTCCAACCCAATGATCTTCCGTGGGTTATTGGTCATCAAGCGTATGTTACGCACCCCCAGATCCACGAGGATTTGGGCCCCAATTCCATAGTCCCTGAGGTCAGCTTTGAACCCTAACTCCTTATTCGCCTCAACAGTGTCTCTTCCATTTTCCTGCAACTCGTATGCCCTCAACTTGTTTATGAGGCCGATCCCCCTGCCCTCTTGGTTCATATAGAGGATAACCCCCTTTCCCTCCTCCTCAACCATGGCCATTGCCTTGTGGAGCTGATCCCCACAATCGCACCTTTTGGACCCAAAAACGTCACCCGTCAAACACTGGGAATGGACCCTCACCAAAACCTCATCTTCCGGATGGATCTCTCCCTTAACCAGTGCCAGGTGGTGATGACGGTCGACATCATTTTCATAGGCGATGGCGGTAAAGGTACCCCCACATTCCGTCGGAAGCGTCACAGTGGCAGCTCGCCTGACCAGGGATTCGTTTCGCATGCGGTATTTGATTACGTCCGCGATGGTGATGACCTTCAGATCATGTCTTCCGGCGATGATCTCCAGGTCGGGCATCCGAGCCATTGTCCCATCATCGTTCATAACCTCACAGATTACGGCAGTCGGTTTTAATCCTGCCAACCGTGCCAGGTCCACCGACCCCTCTGTTTGGCCGGTCCTGACCAGTACCCCCCCTCTCCTCGCCTTGAGGGGAAAGATATGACCTGGACTGACCAGATCATCGGGCTTGGTTTGATCATCGATAGCGGTCAACACCGTTGTCGCCCGATCCGCCGCTGAGATACCCGTGGTTACCCCCTGTCTGGCTTCAATGGAAACCGTAAAAGCCGTCCCAAATCTCGACCTGTTCTCGGAGACCATCATCGGCAGCTTCAGCTCTTCTACCCTTTCCGGGGGGAGGGCGAGGCAGATGAGACCCCTGCCATATTTTGCCATGAAATTAATCGTTTCCGGTGTCACCTTTTCCGCCGCAATCATCAGGTCCCCCTCGTTCTCCCGATCCTCATCGTCGACTAAAATGACCATCTTTCCTTCTCTGATGTTCTCAATTGCCGAATCGATGCTGCTTACCATAAGATTCACCCCATCTATTTAAAGCCATGTTTGGCCAAAAACTCCATGTCCAGCCCTGATTTGGGAGCTCTTTCCCCGCGGTTCTGGCCGGACAAGAACCTGTGAACGTATTTCCCGAAGATATCCGTCTCAACGTTCACTTTATCCCCAGTTCTCTTTCGGGCGATGGTGGTCCGTTGGGAGGTGAAGGGAACAATAGTCACGCTAAATCCGTTTTCCCATAATGCATTTACCGTCAGGCTAATCCCATCGATAGCCACCGACCCTTTTTCCACCATATAGGGGAGTAAATCCTCCCATGTTCGAAACGTGATGGTAATGGAGTCCCCCTCCTCCTCCCTCCCGGTGATGGTAGCCGTGCCGTCGACATGGCCTAAAACCAAATGCCCTCCCAAACGGTCCGAAAGAGTTAGAGACCTTTCCAAATTTACCGGATCCATTGGCTTTAATTCTCCCAAAGTTGTACGCCCAATGGTCTCCTTGGATACATCCGCGGTAAACGTCTTTCCATCTACCCGGACGACGGTCAGACAGGCACCATTGACCGAAATGCTATCACCCGCATTTATCTCTGTCAAACCCCAAGGAGAACTGAAGGTGATCCTCGTGGACTCTCCTCTCCTTCCCATCTTTGATACGAAACCAATTGCCTCGATTAATCCCGTGAACATCTATCCCTCCCCGATGTTCGCCCCTGCGGGGAAGCTCAGTCCGCAACCTTATCTCTTTTTCCTACCCTTTCTTATCTCCTTTGCCCGATTGCCGAGGAGCTCCGTGAGCTCATCCATGAATTCGTTGATATCCTTGAATTGCCGGTAAACGGAGGCAAACCTCACATAGGCGACCCCATTGAGGCTTCGGAGTTCATCGATCACCTTCTGACCAATGACGGTGCTCTTGAGCTCCCTCTCACTTGCTTCTTGGATCCCTTGCTCTATTCGGTTGACAATCCTCTCAAGGTGGTCAATGCTTATGGGACGCTTCTCGCAGGCCTTCCTCAAACCGTTCATGATTTTTGACCGATTAAAAGGTTCCCTCCTTCCGTCCCTCTTGACCACCAATGGCATGACGCTTTCAACCCTTTCCGATGTGGTGAACCGTCTCCCACAGGAAAGGCACTGACGGCGTCGCCTAATGGTCTCCTTATCCCTGCTGAGCCTTGAATCCGCGACTCTGCTCTCCGTGCTGGAGCAAAAGGGACACTTCATGGCTTACCCTTTGAACTGAGTTGCCTCCACACCCGCCCGCTCGATAAGCTCCTTGGCTAAATCATCGCTGTACCCATCCTGGTAAACAATCCTCTTGATCCCTGCATTGATGAGCATCTTAATGCAGATGGTGCACGGATAGTTGGTACAGAAGAGTGTGGCCCCTCGAATCCGGACCCCATGATATGCCGCCTGAATAATTGCATTCTGTTCCGCATGGAGCCCTCGACACAGCTCATGCCGCTCGCCCGATGGTACCAACATTTCCTTCCGAAGACAGCCTACATCCAGGCAGTGGGGAATCCCCGAAGGAGCCCCGTTATATCCCGTTGCCAATATATTCCGGTCCTTAACTAAGACGGCCCCCACTTTCCTCCTCAAACACGTGGACCGCTTAGCCACGAGGTTGGTGATATCCATGAAGTATTCATCCCAAGACGGACGAGACATACTCTCCCCGGAGATGCCGTTAGGCTTCACTCCCACCCGCAATCGCCGGACCTCTTCATTTTCGGCTGTCGACGCTCCTCAAGTGCCCGAATCGCCCCGGATCTTCCTCCAACTCGTATCTGCCTAATAATAGGCGAGACCGATTCTTATCTTAGAAATCATCATCCATTAAAAGTGGAAAAGATGAGAACCGCGTTAGTCCCTCCAAACCCGAAGGAATTTGACATCGCGATATTGACGTCCTTTTCCCTGGATTCATTGGGGACATAGTCAAGGTCACATTGCGGGTCGGGATTTTCTAGATTAATGGTAGGAGGGATGATCCCATCTCTCAGGGTCAAGATGCTAAAAATTGCCTCTGTACTCCCTGCCGCCCCGAGGAGGTGTCCCGTCATGGATTTGGTTGCGCTGATGGGGATCCTGTGAGCGTGTTCCGAAAATACCGCCTTAATGGCAATGGTTTCCGAGAGATCGTTCAAAGGGGTTGAGGTGCCATGGGCATTGATATAGTCTATTCGGTCCGGAGAAATCCCAGCATCTGCCAGAGCGAAACTCATGCATTTAGCCGCCCCCTCTCCGTTTGGCGATGGGGCCGTTATGTGGTAGGCATCTCCGTTAAATCCATATCCGATGATCTCAGCATATATCCTCGCCCCTCGCCGAAGGGCAAAATCCAACTCCTCCAAAATGACAACCCCCGCTCCCTCAGATATAACAAACCCATCCCTCTCCCTGTCAAAGGGCCTGCAGGCCTTTTCCGGCTCATCGTTTCGCGTGGAAATGGCCTTCATCACGTTAAAACCGGCCACGCACAGAGGGGTAATATTGGCCTCAGATCCCCCCGTAATAATGGCATCCGCATCCCCATAGCAGATGGCTCGAAATGCATCCCCGATTGCATGGGCCCCCGTTGCACAAGCCGTCACCACACACGTATTTGGTCCCTTCGCATTGAAGTGCATAGCGACATGCCCCGAGGCCATATTGGCAATCAACTTGGGTATGAAAAATGGGGTTATCCTGTCTGGCCCCTTCTCTAAAAGGATCTTGTGATACTCCTCGATGGTAGGAAGACCGCCCAACCCCGTCCCGATGATCACCCCAACCCGATCGCCGATCTCCTCATCGATCTCCAACCCGGAATCCTCTAACGCCATTGCCGACGCGCCCACGGCGTATTGAATAAAGAGATCCATCCTGCGAACCTCTTTTCTATCCACGTAATCCTCCGGATTAAAGTCCTTCACTTCGCCGGCGATTCTCGTCTCGTGTTGGCTCGCATCGAAACGGGTGATCGGGCCGATCCCTGACTTCCCTTCACAGGTATTCCTCCAGGCCTCCTCAACGCCGATCCCGTTGGGAAGGACGAGCCCCAATCCTGTAACGACAACCCTCCTCTTCAATTCGCTTCCCTTTTTAATCCCTCTCGGCGGGTTGAAATGTCCCGTCAAATGACCTTTCGATCTTACGTCATGCTATGCCGCCATATGGGATTTGATATAGTCAATGGCGTCACCAACGGTCTGAATCTTCTCGGCATCCTCATCCGAGATCTCCATGTCGTACTCCTCCTCCAAGGCCATGACCAGCTCCACCAAATCCAGGGAATCCGCCCCCAAATCATCGATGAATTTGGCCTCCAAGGTCACCTCTTTTTCATCCACGCCCAGTTGATCCACGATGATCTCCTTGACTCGACTCTCGACGG
>CAYFXP010000562.1:0-3589 GCA_964346935.1 uncultured Syntrophobacterales bacterium | reverse complement strand
AGTCCGACCACCGCCATCTTCAGGATGCCGGCTTCAGTACTCCCCACGTACTCGGTGTGTTCCTTGACACGATTGACAATGAGAATGTGGTCAGCATCGACTGCCGCTCTGTCGGCATAAACGGGCACATTCCCTTCAGCCCGGGCAACCTCAACAATGTCCCAATCGGAATAGATCGGAGCCCCCATGGATTCCTCGGTGATGCCCAGGTGGGTCAGAAGCTTCACCTGCATTGCGGCCTGTGCCCCACCGTGGCTTCCCATGGCCGGTTGTAAAAAGGGCTCCCCGCCCACCGACCGCACCGCCTCAACGCATGCCGCCAAAATATCTTTCATGGAATCTATTCCTCGGCTACCGCCCGTCAAGAGAACCCGATCACCCTTCTTCACGGGTTTAAGCAGGCCCGTTCGCTCAAATTCCGCCAAGAGCCATCCCTTCGGATCGGGTTTTGGAGATTCAGGGAACCGTTGCCTTATCAGGCCGAACTGCGGGTAATCCATTTGACCACCTCCTCGATTTTTTCATCCGCTTACCTCTTGCCTCAGACCCCACCGCGAAACCTGGCGCTCTAGATTGCGCCCCTATAATAGCAAAAAGTGGAAGGAGCAACAACTCACAAAATCGATGAAATCTCACCTCAGGCCTTCTTGCCCCACTTCTCCAACCACTTCTCCTGAACCTCAACGTTGAGAGCGTAGATAGGCCACTTCCCCTCCAGGGCCATGACTACCTGTGTCATCGGTTTATAATAAACCTCCCACTCCGAGGTCGTTGAATACCAGGCGCTATGGCCCGTAAGGATAACGTTATCCATTTGGAGGAGCGGGTTATCCGGAGCTATCAGCTCGTCTACCGTTACATCAATTCCTGCCCCGGCGATAAGGCCTTCCTGCAGAGCCCGAATGAGGGCTTCCTGATCGACACATCCTCCCCGAGCTGTATTGATAAAGTAGCAGGTAGGCTTCATCTTCTTGAACTCACTATAGCCGATCATCTTGATCGTCTCGGGGGTAAGGGGCGTGTGAAGGCTAATGAAGTCCGATTCCCTGAGGAGCGTATCAAAGTCCACCGGCTTCACCCCGCGGCTCTCCATGATTGCACCCAGGACGTACGGATCATAGGCGATGACTCTCATGCCGAGCCCCCTAGCCTTAAGGGCTGTGGCGGTACCGATCTTCCCCAGGCCCACAATGCCCAGAGTCTGGTCACGCATCCGGAACATGGGATAAGCGAACTCCATTAACGCTTCTTCCCTCTGGAGGATGATGTTGACCTGCTTCTCCCTTACTGCCCTATCAATCTGAAGGATCTTATGGCCCAGTGCCAGCATGTACCCTATGGCCAGGCCCGATACCTCGTCCAAACAGTAATCGGGAACATTGGTAACAACTATCCCATGTTCAGTGGCGGCTTCGAGGTCAATCTGCTCATAGCCTATTCCGATACTGGCGATGATGCGGCACTTGGAGAGAGCTCCGAGCACTCGTCGGTTATACGGCTGGAAAGACGCTACACCTATGATAGCGTCAGCATCCGCAGCGTTGTGGATAATCTCCTCTTCTGTTCGCCACATCCCGTTGACGAATGTGGCACCCAAGGGTTCCAACAGCTTTTCTCCAAGATCCACACCGGGAAGGGGAAACATATGAACTACCTTAAAACCCATGGTCTCCCTCCTCTGTCGTGATTCCTCTCCCCATTTCTCAACCGTCTTCAGCTGCTGACTTCCCGCAGTCTACGGAAATCATTTTCCCAATCATGAGGTCATTTCTATCAGGCTGGACGCACAACGTCAAGGAATTATACAATCTTACCCGAGTTTCCTGACTTTTGTAGCGAGGGTTTTTGTTATTTGTTTTTTGTGCGGCAAATTCTATTTTTCATAAGTGAACACCATTATCCCTTCGGTTCCTCGACCAGGGGTCATGTCTCCATCGGATATTGACGAGGAAAATCAAAGGCGTTTTCGGAAAAAATTTCTTGCGGAAAAATCTTGACAACGGATCCTCTGTTGGATAGTTATGAAATATAATTTCATATTATGAAATAAAGGATTGCTCTAACCAATAAAAAGGAGAGGAGGTCTTACCGATGAAAGCGGCATTTACCCTTATACCCTCTGAATCGAGGAGGCTGATCGCGAAGGCTGTCGTGCAGATGGAGGAGGTCCGAATCGCCATGGAGAAGGCGTATCTCATCTTGAATGGTGGAACGACCAATGGCTTCATCGCCCAGGAGCTCCTGGGATTAGGAGACCTCGAACCTCAACAATTTACGGCGGGCACCAACACGCATAGGCTCCTCTGTGTTACCGATGCCGATAAGCGGACGCCCTTTCCCATTATCCTCTATAAGGGGGAAAGGTCTTTGAAAACCCTGCCCGAGGCTTTAGAGGACTTTCATATCGAGACTGTGCTCATCAAAGGGGCAAACGCAATAGACCCGGAGGGAAACGTCGGTGTGATTACATCGGGTTTCGACGGCGGCACGATCGGGGCGACTATCGGCACAGCCACATCCCAGGGGTTGAGGTATATTTTCGCCGTGGGTTTAGAGAAGATGGTGGCATCGGTAAAAGAGGCAGCAGCCTGGACAGGGGCAAAGACCCTCGATTACACAATGGGGGCGGATTTTGGGATGTACTGCATTCCAAACGGAACGGTCGTAACCGAAATCGAGGCCCTGAAAATACTAGCCGACGTGGAAGCGAAACACGTTGCATCTGGGGGCGTCGGCGAATCAGCCGGCTCAGTGGTTCTGGTTTTTGAGGGGAAAGAGGCAAATGCCAAAAAGGCGATTTCCATTGTTGAATCGATTAAGGGGGAACCGCCTTTAAAGGGATTTAAGGGTACGTGCAAGGTATGTCCCTACGCATGCAAATTCACTGGATCAGAGGTCGAGGATCTACCGCCATGGCTACGGGAATGATACCTCACCACGAGCCGGACAACAAAGACGACAAAATGAGGGGCATCAAGGACGTCTTCACGCATTGGGCTCGGCGATCAACGGCTGTTTCCATGAGGAGGTCATGATGAAATTCGCACGCTTCAAGCACAAGGGCAACGTCTTGCTTGGGGTGGTCAAGAGAGAAGGGATTACCGTTCTCGATGGCTCATTGTTCGAGGGCTATGAGGAAACACGAACGCACTACCGGCTGTCCGATGTAAAGCTCCTTCCACCCGTGCTCCCCACAAAGATCGTCTGTATTGGCCGGAACTACAGAGGGCACATACAGGAGATCGGTGCTGAGGTCCCAGAAGAACCAGAAGTCTTCTTAAAACCCCCCTCGTCCCTCATCGGGCATGGGGATGCCATCATTTATCCTCGAAACGCAGAACGGGTTGACTACGAGGGGGAGCTAGCAGTCGTGATCAAGGACAAGATGAAAGACATCTCGGAAGATGAAGCCCTGGAGTACGTTCTGGGATGTTCCTGCTTCAACGATGTCACTGAAAGGGCCCTCGTTATGAAAGATCCCAGTCTGCTGATAGTCGCCAAGGGCTTCGATACCTTTAGCGCCTTCGGGCCCTACCTCGTCACCGATCTTGATCCCAACAACCTGGAAGTAAAGACTTACCTCAACGGG
>CAYFXP010000561.1:0-2415 GCA_964346935.1 uncultured Syntrophobacterales bacterium | reverse complement strand
TCTGTGGTCCCACGGTGATGACCGTTACCGTACCTTCTCCAAACTTTTCTCGAAGCCTGAGGGCTTCCTCGAGGGCATATTCATCGTAGGGATTGGCAACGTAGTTCAATCCCTCTTCTACAATGCCAGTGCCCTCGCTATCTATTCTTATGATCGATTCTGTATCGGGTACCTGCTTCGTACAAACGATGGAGTTCATTTTTTCATCCCTCCCCCTCATTCACCGAAGTCATTACCAGCTCTTCCTCTCTTCATTGGACTCTAGAGGGACATGGAAATGAGCTAGCCTTATCCATGGCCACCATGGAATCGTCTTCATCTGAGGATTCAACTACATTATTGATGGTGCAAAACGGACAGGCCGTCAAGAGTTTCTTTGAAATCCTTCGGTTCTTGACTTCCCTAGCTGGACCCGCGGACTCCTCATTAATCGGCGTCATTATACAACATCTGAGCCGATGTCAAGATGTTTATGATCGGAGTTTTCGCGGTTTTCGCAGAACAGGCTTGTCCCAGTGCTTCGCGGTTACCCACCCCTCAGCACGTACCCCACTCCTCCAGCAGATTACACTCACGGACAACAGCGTCAAGTCATGAAAGACGTAAGAGATGAGCGTTTGAACTGATTTCTGCGACCTTTTCCAATCGAGCTTATGAACGCAGCGGGAGGATGCTAGATCGGCGGGAAAAGCGCCCTTCGAACCTCTAACTTCGTAAGCTCGGTGAATAATACGAAATCAGAATCGAGTTATGAGGATTTGAGTTGTTCATCGGCCCACCGAAGGTTCCGTCGAATAAGGTCTGGGATGGGAAGTTCATACGGACAGCGAGCCATACATTCCTCGCACTCGGAACAACGTCTGGCCTTCTCAATGGCGTCTACTCGCCACCCTTCTCGCAGAATATTCTCTCCCATTCTCTTTACCATAGAACGTAAACCCAGGATAACCTGCATGGGAATGTCCTCCGTACAGGGTTGACAGTAGTCGCAGCGCCGACAGAAAATCCCGTCATAGCTTCTTCGGATGCGCTCGATACGCTCCTTCTCCTCCCCGCTCAAATCCCAACTATTTTGAAATACTTCCCAGTTTTGATCGAAAAGCTCCTTACGCTCCACCCCCGCGAGGACCAGAATCCCCGGTTGAGCCAGTACGTATTTGAGAGCGAGCCCTGCGTCCTCGATGAACCCCCCGGAAAGGGGCTTCATGGCGATGCATCCGACGTTTTTCCCGATCGCCTTGGGGATGATCTTCTCCCGTGCCAGAGGCTCAAGGAAGCTGAAGCAGACCATGATCGTCTCGAAAAATCCATCGTCGAGAACACGATCCAGCAAGTCCAGGCTGTGGCTCGTTATCCCAATATGACCGATCAAACCTTCCTCCTTTGCCCGCCTCAAACCTTCGAGGGCGCCTCCCCGGGATATCACTCCTTCGTATTCACCTTCATCCCTTACGAAATGACATTGGTAGAGGTCGATATAGTCCCTCTGAAGTTCTCTCATGCTGATCTCAAGGTCTGCCATAATCTCATCCGTTGTTCCGCCCTTGGATTTCGATGCCAGGATTACCCTCTTATCCGTCTGCTTTAAGGCCATACCAATCCGTTTCTCGCTCGTGGTGTACACCCTGGAGGTGTCAATAAAATCGACCCCACCCTCCACCGCGTGCAAGACCATCTCAACAGCCTTTTTTTCGTCCACCCTCTGAATGGGGATTCCGCCGAAACCAAGCCGATTGACCTCAAGCCCTGTCTTTCCGAGAACAGTCCGCCTCATGCTTCTCCTCCCCTCTCGTATTCATCCGACTGTCGCCCGAATCATTGCAAATCCATCTTCCCCGATGGCCCTTGCGACCCTTTCTTGCAGGTCCTTGCCCGGGGTCAGCAGGCTACTTCACGCCCATCTTGACGAGGATCTTCTTAAGCAAATCCGGGCGGTCCGTAATTATGCCATCCACTCCTATTTTAATCATATGTCTCATGGTGGCCCGCCGGTTTACGGTCCATACGATGACCTTCAGGCCCAGGTTATGGGCCTCTTTCAGTTGCTTCTGGTCAATATCCTTATAATGGGGGACCCAGTAATGGCCATGGGCCGTCCGAACCGCTCTGGGTAGGGAGCCGCCGAAATCGTCGATATCGAGGCCAGCCGTCCACGGCGATGTACCTGGCCTCCCAACTTGGATGGTATCTTTTCTTCCGGATTGCCTCGATAGATACGCCGTGGCGACCTCCGGTGCAACGCGCTGGGCATGGACGAGGGAGCGCCAATCGAACGACTGAAGCACGGTTCGGTCTGCCACACCGGCCTTGCGAACGATCGAGATCACGGCATTGGCCACGACCTCCGGAGGCGGCGTCAGCTCCGGCTCGAGCGGCGATACCTTGGTCTCAATCCACAACTGCACCCTGCTGTTG
>CAYFXP010000560.1:0-1585 GCA_964346935.1 uncultured Syntrophobacterales bacterium | reverse complement strand
TTGGGAATTTTCCTTCCGCTGATCACGGTTAATTGCGCCATACTTGGCGTTGCCCTGTTCATGATTATCCGGGACTATACCTTTTTGCAATCAGTAGCCTACGGGGCGGGAGGAGGAATTGGCTGGACACTAGCAATTGTAGCCATGGGGGGGATTCGGCAGAAGCTAAAGGGATCTCCAGTGCCGAAACCCTTGGAGGGACCCGGTATCACCCTGATCATCGCTGGGCTCATGGCCCTCGCCTTCATCGGTTTCACCGGGATGATCCAGATTCAGTGAGGAAATCAATGGTTTATCTGATTTTGGGCCTGGTTGCCCTGAGCTGTCTTGGAGCCGGTTTGGCTTTCCTCTTGGAAGTAGCGGACTCCTATTTGGGCTTCTACGGCGAGTGTCACATCGATATCAACGCGGGAGAGAAGGAACTCACGGTTCAAGGTGGAGGGACTCTCCTTTCAACGTTGATGGAGCAGGGGATCTTCATCCCTTCGGCCTGTGGCGGAAGGGGGAGCTGTGGTTACTGCAAGGTTAAGGTCCACGAGGGAGGAGGGCCCCTGTTGCCCACGGAGACGCCCTGGTTGGGACCTGAGGAAGTCGAAGGCGATATCCGCATCTCCTGTCAGATAAAAGTCCGGGAGGACATGGATATTGAAATCCCGCCTGAGCTCTTCCTCATCAAGGAGTTTCGGTCCCGGGTTGAGAGCCTCCGCGACCTCACTCATGAGATGAAGGAACTGCGTCTCCGGCTCATTGAACCCGATGCTATAACATTCAAAGCGGGCCAATACATTCAGTTTCAGGTTCCCGAGTACGAGCAATGCCCGGAATCGGTCTACCGGGCCTATTCCATCGCATCACCGTCCCACGAGCCAAATGGTATGGGCCTCATCGTGACCAGGGTACCCGGGGGTTTGGCCACAACCTACATCCACGAAATCTTGAAGGAGGGGGATGAGGTGGCCTTTAACGGCCCTTATGGCGATTTTTACCTGAGGGATTCCACTAGGGAAATCTTTTTGGTGGCGACTGGATCGGGCTTGGCTCCCCTCATGTCGATCCTCTATCAGATAGCGAATGATGGGATTTCGAGGAAAACGACCCTCGTCTTCGGAGCACGTCATAAGAAAGATCTCTTCTACCTACAGGAAATGGAGGCACTCAAGCAAAAAATCCCTGGCTTTGAGGTCATCTTTACCCTCTCGAGGCCGGAAGAAGAAGATCGGTGGGAAGGGGAAAGAGGCCGGGTTACAAATGTCTTGGAGAAGATCATCAAGAACGGCGCCGACAAGGAAGCGTACCTCTGTGGAAATCCCGCGATGGTCGAGTCCTGTGTGGAGCTCCTGACGAAAAAGGGAATCCCCCAGGAGTTGATTTTCTTCGATAAGTTTGCATAACCCCTTCATGGGTGAGGTGACAATGAAAGATCGTCCTGTGAAGCAAAGCCCTGAGCTCGACAGGGTCGAGCAGAACATGAGGCCCATGTGTCTCTGTGCAGAGGGCTTTCTGGGAAGGGACCCCCGGAAATTGATCGAGATTCTGACCGAGGATCAGGGAACGGTCAGTTCCCTGGGATTGAGCCACGAAGCCA
>CAYFXP010000559.1:0-6244 GCA_964346935.1 uncultured Syntrophobacterales bacterium | reverse complement strand
TCATTTCGAAAGAAGAAGGACTACCTCCTTGAAACGTAACTTGTTTGTCCAGTTCCCACTCCTCCATCGGGTAATTCGTTGGCGATGGCCACCTGGGGGCAGACGAAGGCACAGATTCCACACTCCTCGCAGAGGGTTCTGAGGATTGATGCTTTGCCGTTTACGAGCCCGATAATGCCGACTGGGCAGCTCTTGACGCAGACAGCACATCCATTGCATTTAAACACATTGATTTCTGGAATCATGGTTCTTCTCCTTGAATCCTCCTTCGATTAATGTTCTTCCCTATGGTAGGTTTGATAGGGAAGAAAGTCGATCTCCATCCCCATTTTATACCCATCATGAACGGCGGCATACCCCCTTCTCACCTGGACACAATCGCCGACCATATAGAAATCTCGGGTCTGATATTTCCCGTATCCGATCTCCTTGTTTGATACGAGCATTGCCAGGACCACCGTATCCGCTTTCATGGTCTCCTCTTTCTTATCCGGGGTGATAATGATGAGGCCATCATCGGTTATTTCCTTGATGCCTGTCTGGGTGACCTGAACAACACCCCCCTCCTTCAGCTTTTTCATGTACCGCCAGATATAGGAGGGATTGACGTCGCCGCCGAACTTCTTCTGCGGCCCGACGATGGAGACCTTTGCCCCCTTATCCTTATCGATGATGTAGAGCGCAGTGGAGATGGCCACTCCCAGACCCCCGACGATTACAACTTCCTTACCCCATTTGGCAGTGCCCTCCAGGACATCGAGGGCCCCGACGACGTGTTTCTTGTCGCTTCCCGGGATGGATTCCCTATCGATGACCGCTCCGGTGGCGATGATGATTTTATCGGCTTCCTCCTTTTTCAGCTCTTCGGCGGATACGGCCTTGTTGAGAACGATCTCGGCCCCCTGTTTCTCGCACGTGGTCTTGAGGTAATTGACCAATCTCATCAACTCATCGTCTCCCCATGGACCATTTGCAGCCACTGCCATCTGCCCGCCAACATAGGATTTCTTCTCATAGATTGTCACGTCGTGGCCCTTTTCAGCGGCAATGGCACCCGCCTGCATCCCTGCTATTCCAGCCCCGACGATGGCTACCTTTTTCGGGTCCGCGGTCTTGGGGAAACCGTAAAACCCCCATGCTGGATCGGCCTCATGGCCGAGGGAAGGTCTCACGGTACAACACAGCTCGGTATCCCTGAACAGCCGAGCGAGGCAGACATTGCAGGCGATGCACGGGATGATATCCTCCTCCCTCCCCTCCAGGATCTTTTTGGGAAGGAAGGGGTCGGCGATCATGGGTCTGCACATTTCCCAAAAGTCCAGTTCGCCTCTTGCGATGGCTTCTTGCGGATATTGAGGTACAAACAGTCGGTAAGCCATGCTGACAGGAATGTCGACAGCTTGCTTGGTCTTTTTGGCGATATAGAGCCAGTTCCCCATGGGAATGTCCCGGGTGATGACTGGGTCCGGGGATTCCTGCCAGCCCGCGGTTACACTGATATAGTCGCAGCCCGCCGCCGCGGCCATCTTGATTGATTCCATGCTTTCCTCTGGGGTGTTTCCGCCCCTATCGTACAGAATCTCATCGCCACAGAGCCGTATCCCAATGGCAGCGCTGTCGCCAATCTCCCTTCTTATTCCCTTGATGATGTCCACCATGATTTTGCTTCGGCCCTTAATATCGCCCCCATACTCGTCGGTCCGTTTGTTGGTGTAGCTGGAGATGAAGTTGGAAATGAGGTACCCGACAATCCCCGAGATCTCGACGATGTCGTACCCCGCCTCCACCGTCCTCCGAGCGCCGTCGACGTGTTCCTTGATGCAGATCTCGATATCCTCCTTGGTCATCTCCCGAGGGGGCCTGAAAATCGGGAGTTTTTGAGGCACTTCCGAAGGGCCATCAGTATGAGGGAGCTCGATTCCTCCGACTCGGCCACAGTGCATCAACTGGAGGGTGGCCAGGGCGTCGTGCTTATGGATGACATCGGCGATCTTCTTCAGGCCGGGGATAAACTTATCATCCCAGATGGCCATCATCCCCACATATCCCCTTCCCGCGCCGGCCTTATCGGTGAAAGCCCCCTGGGTGGTTACGATGCCTGCCCCTCCCCTTGCCTGGGCCTCCATGTAAGCCACCTCTTTATCCGCCACATAGCCGTCACGGTAGTTGAAATTGGTCTCAGTAGAGGCGTATTTAATGCGGTTTTTCGCTTCAAATTTACCGATCTTGCCAGGACTAAATATGTGGGGATATTTCTCTTCTCCCGGTCTCATTTTGCTCCTCCTTCTCGATTGATAAGTCCCTCTATAAATGCAAGAATATGGGAAATCTGAATGGTGATTTTCAGCCTGGGCTCACAGTAGCATCCGCCCCTGGAGTTTGTCAAGAAATTTTTCACAAAGTCAATTTTGGATACTGTATACAGATTTTCGACGTTCCAGCTCGGAACGAGGAGCAATCCTTGGAATGGCCTTTTAAGTCCAGACATAAGCGTTGACACCTATGACTGATTCGAATACCATGACCGCGGCTCATAGGAGCCGTCGCTCCTCACCGAAAGTATGAGGTTGACCGAGGGGGTGGCCGATAGTTCTCTCTAAGGATAACCTGAAGGGGGTCTTATATTGCCTCGGGATAAGCGCCCTGGGTTTCGTCAAATAGCCATTTCCCCTTCGCGGGGGCCGGGAAAGGGAAAAGACCCGGCAATCAAGGCGGTAATTCTCGATTTCGATGGGACCTTGGCGGTACTGAACATCGATTTCGCTCCCATTAGGGAGGAAATTCTCAATCTTATCGAGGGATATGGCGTGGCTCGGGAATCGTTGGGGGAGAAATACCTGCTCGAGACAATCGAGGAGGGGTACTCCACTTTGCTGAAAAGGAAATGCCCGTCTGCGAAACAATTCAGGGAGAAGGCCCATCAGATAGTGGTCGAGAGGGAATTGGAGGCCGCTTCTACGAGCCGCCTTCTACCGGGAATGGAATCCATGTTGAGGAAGCTGAAGGGGGCCGGATTGAAGGTGGGAATCGTCACTAGGAATTGTGACCGTTCGGTTCGAAGTAACGTTCCCCATATCGAGGCCCTGTGCGATATTTTCCTATCGAGGGATTCGGTGAAGAGGGTCAAACCAGATCCTCTTCATCTGGCCGCTCTTTTCGAGAGATTGGGGGTTTCGGAAAGACATGCCATTATGGTGGGGGACCATCCCATGGATATTCTCGCCGGGAAAAGGGCTGGCATGCGGACGGTTGGGGTACTTACGGGAAGGACTACTGAGGAAGAGCTTAGGGAAATGGGGGCCGATTATGTCTTAAAAAGCGCATCCCAGCTCACGAGATTGGTGGCGACGCTCAATAGATAGCTGCATTACCTGTTCCAAGAAAAGTCGCTCCTCGCCGCACAAGGAGCTGTTGCCCAAAACCCATTCCGCTCACCGAAAATAAACTTTACCATTCGAAAATTCCCTTCACTCCAACCAGAATAATGGAATACTGGAATGATGGGTTCATGGATGGGGATTACCCTGAAAGAGGTTGGAGGAGTGTCCGCCTCCGGCAGACTTGAGGCTGAAGGCCAAGAATTCTTTGCCTTGTGCCTCAGCAAAGCGATCCTGAACCAAAAGGACCACTTTCTCAGCTTTTGATACCCACTATCCCACCATTCCATCGTTCCAAGGGTTAAACTCGCAATCCGAGCGCCTTTTCCGAATTCCGAGATGTCTAAATTTTGCGCGTGCATAATCGCCTTCCTCAAAAAGTCAGGAAACCCCGGTATCCCTTTATATTGACAGGGCGACTCATATGACATAAGATTACTCGGGTTTAGCCGGACTAGGTAAATCCCGGTTGTGAGGTATTCTATGGAAAAGAAGTACCTATTTTCCCCCGGCCCCACCATGTTGCCGCAGGACATCATGTTGAAGATGGCCGAGCCGATTATTCACCACCGAGAGGAGGAATATAAACGGATATTTCAGGAGGTCCGGGAAGGGCTTAGGTATCTTTTTCAAACGAAAAATGAGGTACTCCTTTTTACCTCCTCTGGGACCGGAGCCATGGAGGGGGCAGTTTGTAACCTATTCTCCTCCGGCGATAAGGCCCTTGTGGTGCGAGGGGGCAAGTTTGGGGAACGTTGGGGAGAGATCTGTGAGGCTTATGGCATTGAGGTGAAGCCCATTGACGTTGAATGGGGGGAGGCCGTTGACACTGAATTAATCGCCGACTGCCTGAAAGAGGATCCATCTATTCGGGCCGTACTTACACAAGCCAGCGAGACTTCAACGGGGGTTAAGCACCCGATAAAGGAAATAGCGGAGATCACGGGCACCTACGAGGAAACGATGATTGTCGTTGATGCCATCACGGGAATCGGGGTCTTCGACATTCCAATGGACGCATGGAATTTGGATGTGGTTGTGAGCGGTTCCCAAAAGGCACTCATGCTCCCGCCTGGCCTCTCTTTTGTCGCCCTGAACGAAAAGGCTTGGAGGTTTGTTGAGCGCTCGAATCTACCCAGATACTACTTCGATTTCAAACAGGAGCTGAAATCGGCGGAGAAGAATCAAAGCACCTTCACCCCCGCAATCACGTTGGTAATCGGTCTGAGGGAGTCGCTGAAAAAGATTCGGCAGGAAGGGTTAGAGGCGGTGTTCGCCCGACATGACCTACTTGCAAGGGCCGCACGAGAGGCCGTAAAGGCACTCGGATTAGAGCTCTTCGCCGCGGAATCTCCGAGCAACGCCCTGACCGCAGTGAAGGTTCCCGATGAGATAGGCGCCAATGAGGTAAAGGATCGTTTTTTCGAGGAATTTGGAATTACCGTTGCTGGAGGCCAGGACCGGGCAAAGGGGAAAATCATCAGGATTGCCCATTTGGGGTACTATGGGCGCCTGGATATGGTCATGGTCATCAGCGCGCTGGAGATGCTCCTCAAGGAGATGGGCTATCAATTCGAGTTGGGCGTCGGGGTCAGGGCCGCTGAAGAGGTGTTGATTTCCCTTTGAGGCACGTCGAATGGGAGGGGAAGCGGTCTATAGGATATTGGTTGCCGATAATCTATCCCCCAAGGGTATAGATGTCCTTAAAAGGGAGAAGGCGATTAAGTGTTATGCGTGGGCAGATTTCAGCCCCGGTGAGTTGAGGGCAACGATTGGAGAGTATGACGGTATCATTGTTCGCAGCAAAACAAAGCTTACCGCAGATATTATTAATGCCTCGGAGAGGCTCAGGGTTATCGGCCGCGCAGGAATCGGGGTAGACAACGTAGACGTCCAAGCTGCGACGCGGAGGGGAATCGTGGTGATGAACACTCCGCGTGAAAATGCCGTAGCGGCCGCCGAGCATACCATCGCCATGATGCTAGCCATCTCCAGGAAAATTCCTCAGGCCACGGCGTCCACCAGATCGGGAAAGTGGGAGAGGAGCAAATTCATGGGGGTAGAGCTCTACGGCAAGACCCTCGGGATTATCGGTATAGGTAATATCGGAAGCCTCGTTGCGGAGAGGGCCCAGGGTTTGAAGATGAACGTGATAGCGTATGATCCTTACATACCCGCGGATGCAGCGGCACAAAAGGGTATTCCATTGGTTACCCTGGATGATCTCTTGAGGCAATCCGATTTCATCAGCATCCATACGCCTTTGACGGAAGAGACGCGGAATTTGCTCGACGCCGAGGCCTTCGAAAGGATGAAAGAGGGTGTAATGATCATCAACTGCGCCCGGGGCGGTATTGTCGACGAAGGGGCTCTCTTAAATGGGCTGAAGTCCGGAAGCGTGAGGGGGGCAGCGTTGGATGTCTTCGAGAATGAGCCAGCAGTCGATAGTCCGCTTTTCGAGTTGGACAATGTGGTTTGTACCCCACACATCGGGGCTTCCACGAGCGAAGCCCAGGAGAATGTGGCCGTGGCCATTGCCGATCAGATCGTCGATTTCCTGATCAACAAGAGGATTCGAAATGCGGTAAATATCCCCATCGTCAGCCCTGATGTGCTTCCCGTGGTCAAGCCTTATCTCGATTTGGGGGAGAAACTGGGGAGTTTCTTGACGCAAATAGCGGATTTCGCCATTGAGGAGCTTTCCATTGAGTACAAGGGCGGCGTGGCGGAGTATAACGTCTCCCCCATTACCGTATCTGTGTTGAGGGGATTGTTGACTCCGTATATGGGGGAAGTGGTTAATTTCGTAAATGCCTCAATCATAGCCAAGGATAGGGGTATCAGGGTGAGGGAGTCCAAGTCCACCA
>CAYFXP010000558.1:0-4864 GCA_964346935.1 uncultured Syntrophobacterales bacterium | reverse complement strand
TGGTGGGAGTTGACCTTCCGGTGTTCTCCGAGCTGCATGGCAAAATTGCGTTCAAAGATCACCTGGGAGTGGTATCGCGCAATGCCCCAATGATCATCTGGACCGATCCAACCTCGCTTGTCTGGTCGGAGGAAGACCGGTCAGTACTTGCTGAGTCCGAGGAGACGAAATGGTTGCTGGGGGAATTTCCATCTGGCGTCCACGTACGTCCGGAAGGTGGTCCCGACAGCAATGTCGTGCTCATTATATGGACTTATGACACCACGCCGGTAGAACCCCTGTTTCCCGTTCCCCTTGACCCGCGCTACGCCGAAATCGCCCTCCGTGGACTGGCAACGGCCGTTCCCGGTATGAAGGCCTATTTGGATAAAATCCCCAAGTCGTTGGTGGATGGCGGCTACTACACGAAAACTCGCGAGAACCGGCCACTGATTGGACCCCTACCCGTTGAGGGCGCCTACGTAATCGGAGCACTCTCAGGCTTCGGAATCATGGCCGCCTGTGCATCGGGTGAATTGCTGGCTGCCCATCTCACCGGGGGCGATCTCCCCCATTATGCACCAGCTTTCAGGCTGGAGCGGTACGAGGATCCCAACTATCAGAAATTGCTTGAAAGTTGGGACGAAACGGGACAGTTGTAGCCAATCCCGAGGTTCGTTGCTGAGAGAAAAAAGTTTCAGAGATTCCTTTCAAAAAGCTTGACATGACCTGATATTTTCGGTATATGAACCTTAATTTCAGGCATCATGGATGGGCGAGATGCAGGGACATACTAATAATACCATGGGTTTCTGGTTTGGGTTTTATTACTTTCCCCCTGGGTCTGCCCGTCTTCGCCTGACCCTGTAAACGCGACGCAAAAGGGAATATGGCCATGGGCAGACCCGATGGGCTGCCCATGGACCTTGAGGCTGAGGGCCATGGGCCAACCATGGCCCTTTTATTTTTGGGGGTTGAAAAAAATGGACTCAGAGGTTGCGGGAATCAAGCAGAGGTTCAAAACGGCGCGAATTGGCCTCAAAGATACGCTGGCGCTCATCGACATGACGTTGGAAGGACGTCCGGGGGAGCGCGCAACACCCACCCCCTATGAGGTCTTCAGGGGGCTCAACGATTCGATCAGCAGGACCGCCCATGGAACGAAGATTGAGCGTTTCAAGCCTCGGGAGGGCGGTCAGCCGTTTCACACCTTCGAGATCCATACGCAAGGGGGAGAAGTTCTCGGCTATCTCAACATGATCTACCTCGGGAAGCCCATTCCATGCTACTACCTGGTCTATGTCGAAGTCATGTTTCCCTTTCGCGGCAGAGGCTTGGGTAACAAGATCCTTGAGGCTTTTAGAGAGTTTGCCAAGGCTAAAGGGGCCGTCGGGCTTCTCGATAACATCATCCCTCCCGAGGATCCAACCTACGACATTTATGCCAAGGCCGGTTGGAAGCGTATCGAAGAGCTGATCGGCGATGGGTTTGTCAACGGAGAGGGACACTACATGGTATTTGTCCCAAGCTCCCTTAGGATCTCTGACCTCAAGGGCAAACTTATCAAGCTCCTCTTCAATCTCAGGAAGAAGAGGCCCGTCATCGACATGCATGACAACGAGGCCATGGTTAACCGGACTATCGCGGAATTTCGATCTATTTACCAGGCATTGGAACGCCTCTTCCAAGAGGAATTTTCAACGGGGACGTCGACCCCCTTGATGCGTTTCATGTTCACCAGGTTTATTACCAAAGTGCTCGGGTTCCGGAGGAGGATTGCCACCCTCCTCGGCTACACGGGAGGAGAATCCCTCGACCAGATCCCCATCTCGGAGCGAATTAAAACGCTCCCCATTCAGGCTTACTCCCTTTGGAGCCCTAAAAAGGCGGAGGTCGAGATATGGGGGAAGGAAGGAGTCATTCGAAATCTCCCCGAGGAGCTGAGAAATGAGCCTACCCGCTATATCGAGGCTCTTCCCATCTACAGGCGGCCCTATCTATCATCCTGGATGCAGGGGAAGGAAGGAAAGCCATCTCCCGACCTGAAAATCGCGGATCTCCTCGAACTGGGTTTTGACCCGACGAAATTGAGAGAGTTTTATCACGGAGAAACTGAGTATATCTTCGAAAGAATATCTCCCCGTTTCCTTTCTTCCGTTGAAAAAAAGAGAAGGCTTCTGCCGAAAGTCGCCGAATACGCATCGGGACTGCGTTTCCGTAACGCAACGATTGGGATAAATCCCCCTCTTGCGATTCTCCGGGACAGGGGAAACGTTTATATCCTCCGAAGAAAGGTAAAGGGGATTCACTCGGAGGAGGCCCTCGATCAACTAAGGACCTGCTCATACCTCAAGGATATGAATATTACAGTGGGGATCGACCGCGCCCTGGTCATGACCATCGATGAAATCAGGAATTGGCTGGTGAAGGTGTTCGATGATAACCTCAGCGAGGAGATTGAGGATCTCACCTTCTTCATCCCCTGGGATATAGAAAAAAACATCCCCATGGTCGCAGTGCATATTCTGGGCGTCTCACTGGACACCGTATGGATCGCCTAACGGGGTCGGGTCCAGAGGACCTTCCAAATCCTACTCATACGCCTTTCTGAAATACCTCTCCTCCGCATTGGTGAACTCAACCAGCCGCTCCAATGTATTGAGGGCCTTTCCCGAATCGATGGATTGGTTTGCCAACGCGATACCTTCCTTGAAACCCCCGGCCCGTCCTGCTGTCACAAAAGCGGCCGCCGCGTTCAAAACCGTTACATCCCGTTTCGCTCCTTTGCTGCCGCTGAGGATTTCCCGGACGATCTCGCCATTTCGCTCTTTCGTCCCGCCTCTTATCTCAGCGAGCTTTCCCCTTCGCATCCCAAAATCCTCGGGCTTAATGTTGTAGCTCTTCATCTTTCTGCCCTTTAGCTCCGTGACCTTGGTCTTCCCGGTTACACTAATCTCATCCAAGGTATCCTCCCCGTGGACGACAAAGGCCCTTTTGACTCCCAGGTTGTTCAAGACCAGGGCCATTGTTTCCGTCAAGGCCGGCTCATAGACTCCCAACACCTGGGTCCTTGCCCCCGCGGGGTTGATAAGGGGATCTAACAGATTGAATATCGTCCTGATGCCCACCTTCTTCCGTATGGCGATGACGTGTTCCAGCCCTTTCTGGACTAAGGGTTCATAGAGGAAACAGATGCCAACTTCTTCAATGCATCTCTCCAATTGACTGGGCGTCATATCCAGGTTGATTCCCAACGTCTCAATTACGGCTGCGCATCCACACAGAGAGGATACGGACTTCCTTCCATACTTGGCCACCTTCAACCCCCCTCCGGCGGCTACCAGGGCCGTTGCCGTTGAGATATTGAATATGGCTGTTCCCTTGGTCAACTCCTCCGTGGTGCTTCGGATCGTCTCTCTTTCCACCGTGATTTCCTCGCGATCCAGGCACATGACATCGTCCTTGATATTGATCACCGAGGCCTTATCCCTGATTACCCTCGCAGCTGCGGTTATCTCTTCTGGCGTCTCGCCCTTCATCCGTAACGCCGTGATGAACGACGCAGTCTCCTCAGCGGATGCCCTTCGCGTCGTTATTTCCCTCATCACCTCCTCCATTTCGGCTTCCGTTAAATCCCTTTTTGTAACCACCTTGCCAATTGCTTCTTTTATCATGGTCTTACTCCTTTTAAATTGGTTTATGTTCTGAATGAACAAAAAAAACCGTGAGCTCATCTGGTTAACTCACGGCTTTTCCATTCCAAAAACGAAAGGCCGTGAGCAAGGGATTTGCCCACGGCCTCGATCAATCAGTCTATCGCTCACTCGCCGGCATTGAGCAAACCCCTCCCTCTTTTTCGCCAGCACCACCAGAAAAATCCATTCACACCTATCGCCGCCATAGTATGAAACCTTTCTTATGTGCTAGTTAATATCAAATGATCTTTTCTATGTCAAGAAAAATCGTCATCCGCAGAACTCTCAATGGGCGAGGAAATGGTGCAGGACGACCAGGAAAAGGCTGCCCGCCACAAGGGCGACGGTGTTTTGAACGGCCTTTTCTTCGCGTATTTCCGGCACGATATCCGTAGCGGCTATGTAGACGAAGGAACCAACCACAAGCCCCGTGGCAGCCCCCATTACCGATTCCGGTGCCGGTAGCAACATCAAACCGATCAACCCACCCGCCGGCGTTGCGAGCGCCACCATAACGGCAAGAGCCATCGCCTTGCGGTGGCTCAAATTCTGAAGCAAGAGCGAGAAGGTGGTTATCCCCTCCGGAAACTCGTGGCTTATCACGGCCAAAGCGGTCAATAACCCCACCCGGTAGTCGGTTGCAAAGCCAACCGCGATTATGAGGCCGTCCAACAAGGAGTGGAGGAACAGCCCCCAGAAGAAGATGAGGCCCTTGGCGGCACCGCGTCGGGGCTGATAGTGCACCTCCGCACCGGAATGCACAACCAAAAATGTCTCCAGGATCAGGAATGCCACAAAGCCCCCGAGGGCATAGAGCGGAGCATCCTCGTTGAACGTGAGACCCCGTGGCAACAGTTCCATGAGCGCAGTCGTGAGAATGAGACCGGCTGCGAAGGAATTGATATAATGGCTGTAGCGAAGGGAAGACCGGTGCCATAACCTGGTAATCAGAATCCCTGACATGGTGAACAGGCCGGCTATGCCGCTGAAGATGATGGTTGGCCACATTTTTTAAGTTGTGCTCTTTGCCGGGGATTTAAACGAAAAGGCCGCCCTTCACCTTGATGAAAGGCTCCTCAAGGAAGGGGACCTTTCAACTGCAAACGGATTTTTCTTGCGCGTGCGCCTAACCTTTCGGCCTCACCTGTTTTCCCGATCTCCTTATAGAGTTCTGCCATGTTTCCCAATAC
>CAYFXP010000557.1:0-3504 GCA_964346935.1 uncultured Syntrophobacterales bacterium | reverse complement strand
CACCCTCCTGCTCATTATATGGGCATTCCTGCGATGAACCGCGGGATTATCTCCGAATGTTGCAACCGATTTGGAGGAGATAGCTCCTATAATGGAAGGCGGGAGACTGGTCCTTGGTGTGACAATTTCGGCAGACTCCTAAGGTAACCCTTCTGAACTTGGCGCCATACCCCGGATGCCCCTTTCCCGACCCGTGGCAAGCCTCGCACTGTACCCCTCGAAGATAGGCAGGAACCTCCTCCACAAACCGATATTCCTGGATATCCCCATAGCCGGTAGAATGACAGATGAGACAATCCTCTAGCGGGGGCCTCTGTTTAAAGGCCTCGGATATCGTCCGGGTTGCTGTGGCATGCGCGGTAGCGGACCAGGCATCGAAATTTCGTCTATGGCACTTTTTGCATGATATCGCACCCCGATATGCATCGCCCTCCGGAATGCTGGCCAAAATCTGGGCATCGGATAAGGGCTTTTCCTGGCTTGATTCAACGGCTCGCTTAATTCCATATAATTTTGCCAACTCAATCGTATAGCCCTCAATCATCTCGCCGACAACCGCATCATCTCGAATGGCCACCTTGATGGGGATGATCTCATTCTTATACAGGTTCTTCTGATCGAAAGCCACTACCCGCTGTTGGAGCTCCCCCTCCCTTCTCTCCAGAATCGCCAGCTCCTTCATCCTCACATCCCTCTTCGAGGGAGGACTTCCTGTGTCCAATTCTATTTCCCTCACTATTTTCATCCGTCTCCTCTTTACCTTTTCCAATTTCGTGACCTCGCGCTCCTTCCGCTGATAGTCGGTCAAGTGTAAGGGCTGACCTTTTCGGGTCAAAAAGAGATCCAGTTTCCCCACATATCCCCCCCGAGGTTCTAGGCGGTACATGATGGTCTCTCTGATCCTCGAATACCTGATCCTCTTGCTGTGTCCCCCTCCGATGATGATATCGATACCCGGGACCTTCAACGCCAATTCTCGATCGGCCCGCTCCCCCAGTTGGGAGAGGACGATGACCAGGTCACAGGATTTCCGTAACTGCTCCATGTAAGCCCTAACCGCGTCACCGGGATCCAGGACCTCTAGATATGGTTCTTTTTCCTTCAGGACCTCGTTAAACCAGTGACTCATTAACCCGACTATGCCGATCTTTATCCCCGAAATCTCCTCCGTTATGAAAGGCCTGAAAATGGTCTTCCTCGTCTTTCTATCGATCAGGCTTGCTGAAATGAAAGGGAACTTCGCCCTCTTTGCTATATCATGCAAGAATCCAAGGCCCATCATTAAGTCCTTCTCCCCTATGTTGACGGCCGCATAGCCCATCTCTTCATAAGCCCTGATGAGGACGTTAACCTTTAACAAGGCCTCTTTCCTCCGCGCTTGGGAAGAGGGGAATTTCCGAAACAACAGATTCCCCGCATCGACCAGCAGGAGGTTCCCCCCCTCCTCCTTCATCCCCTTGATTATCGTTGCCTTCTTGGCGACACCGCCAAGGGGGTTTTTGAATCATCCACAGGGCTCAATTTCGCCGAGAACATCGTTGGTGTAGACGATGGTGAAGTCGGGCCTCTGCCGAGCCTGTTTTGAGGCATAGGACTGGGAAGCAAGGAGGATAAACGTGGCCGTAAGCGACCACGAGAGGAGTTTTTGTTTCATACTCCGCATCTGCATGAAGTCGTGCCAAACGGCATGTAAATGACAAAAATGTAAAAATCATTTGACAAATATAGCTATTTACATTATTCTTCACTCTCAGTCAAGCAAAATGTACTCGTTTTCACAAGAAAAGAGGGAGTTATGGGAAGCTTAATCAGAGGGGGATTCAGGACTTTAGGTGACCTTTTTAAATATGTCTCCAACTTCTGGATTGCCTTTTGGAAGGAAACCTACCAGGGGACGAAGGAGCATAAGAAAGGGGTTATTCTCTTCCTCGGTGTTTGCCTCCTCATCTTCGTAATTCTAGCTGGGGCTATGTACAAATTCACCGAAACCCCAACCTTCTGTAGTCTCTGCCACAATATGAAAGTGTACGTAGATTCCTGGAAGGCCTCGAGCCACAACTTCGTCCGTTGTGCTCAATGTCATTATGAGCCCGGATTCCTCAATCATGTCAAGGGTAAATGGCGGGATGGGCAGGTCTCCCTTGTCATGTTTATAACCGGCAAGGGACCGACAATGCCTCATGCAGAGATAAGTGATGCAGCCTGTCTTCAGAAGGGATGTCACCAAAGTGAGCACTTAAAGGAGAAAATGATTTTCAAGAACGTGGCCTTTGGCCATGGAAGACACCTAGAGGAGTTGAGAAGGGGGAAGAAATTGAGATGCACCACCTGCCACGCCCAGATCGTTCAAGGCGCCCATTTGACCGTTACCGAAACGGATTGCTTCATCTGTCACTTCTATAAGGCTGGAGAGCTGGGTGAAGAGGGATGCCTCTCGTGCGCGGAATGCGGTTCCTGTCATATCCAGCCAAAGGGCGAACTCCCGTTCAAGGGGATAAGCTTTAACCACAAGCGATATATCGAGCGTGGGGTGAGTTGTCTTGAATGCCACGTCGGCATCAATACGGGGGATGGTCACGTTCCCGAGAACAAGTGTCTGGAATGCCATAATGAGCCCGAGCTTCTCACTGCGAAATATACGTCGGATTTCATGCATCGCAAGCACGTCACCGATCGCAAGATCGAATGCTATCGATGTCATACCGATATCAGACACGAAGTTGGGGAAATGCCCACCATGGCGCACTTCATGGGGAGCTGTGATCAGTGTCACACAAAGGAGATTCATATGGGCCCCCGGGAGATGTACAGGGGAACCGGGGGTATCGGTGTCGCCGATTCACCGAGCAAAATGTTCACCATCAAGGTGGATTGCGTAGGATGCCACAAGACCCAGGAGGAGAGCAAGGCGGCCTTATATACGACCAGATATTCGGAAAGGGCGTTGGCCGAGTCGTGCGTGGGATGCCATGGGGACGGCTATGACGAGATGCTATTCCATTGGAAGGATCTCCTGGTCAAGGCTGAGAATGAGGTCAACAGCCGAATATTTGCCGTTCAGAGGAAGCTATACGACGCGGGTAAGGTGGGGCTTGAGGATCACCGTTTGAAGAGAGCTCAGAATCTCATCAATGAAGCCAGGCACAACTATACCTTTTCCCTCATGGGCAAGGGAGTCCACAACATCGAATACGCGTTGAGGCTCTTGAATCATGCCAACAATAACACGGAAGAGGCCTTGGCCCTTATAGAGGAGGGGTATCAGCCCCAGGAGTATAAACCTGAATACACTTGCACGGGTCTTTGTCATGTGGGGCTAGAACAACGCGCCGTCCCCTTCAACGAGATCCAATTCCCCCATGATGGCCATACGGAAATGGAATGCTTCGACTGCCATTCCCCCAGGGAACAACATGGCAAGACGTATTTGAAGAATTGCGCCGAGTGCCACCATGGGGACGGAGCGGGGCAGTTAGCGTGCGGGGATTGTCATCTCAGCGTAAA
>CAYFXP010000556.1:0-4462 GCA_964346935.1 uncultured Syntrophobacterales bacterium | reverse complement strand
GAGCATACGGGCATTCTCATTCTCGATGAGGATGCCCCTGTCGGAACTCCCCTTGTGAATTATATGGGGGATGTCGTTCTGGATCTCCACCTGACGCCTAACTTGGCCCGATGTTTTTCCATTATCGGGGTAGCCCGGGAGGTGGCGGCCCTTACCCGGCAGAGGCTCCGCGTGGATACTCCTGAGATGGAAGCCCGGGGTGAGCCCGTGGATGACCAGGTCGAGATCGAGATCGCCGATCCAGACCTCTGTCCCCGATACTCCGCCACCCTCATCAGGGGTGTTACCATAGGGCCATCACCCAAGTGGATGCGAAGACGGCTGCTGCTTTCCGGAATGAGGCCCATCAATAACATTGTGGATATCACCAATTACGTCATGCTGGAGTGGGGGCAGCCGTTGCACGCTTTCGACTACGAGATGTTACGCAATCGGAAGGGGCAGGTGGGCTCATTCGATGATGGCCCCCCAGTCATTATCGTCCGGCGCGCGAAGCCGGGAGAGACTATGGTTACCCTGGATGGAATGCAGCGGGACTTGACAGAGGATATGCTGCTCATCACCGACGGCGGCGGTCCAGTCGCTATTGCTGGGGTGATGGGTGGATTCGAAAGCGAGGTGACGGAAAAGACAAAGAACATCCTTCTGGAGGCCGCAAACTTTAACTACGTAAACAACCGCCGGACTTCACAGGCGCTCAAGCTTTTCAGTGAGGCATCGGCGAGATTCGGCCGGGGCGTTCCGGCCTCCATGACCATACCCGCCGCAAAGAGGGCCACTGAATTGATGCGGCAACTCGGAGGCGGGACCATCGCCAGGCGGGTAGCCGATGCCTATCCCGTCAGGCAGGAAAAGGGGAGCGTGGAGATTACGGCTCTCGAGGTAGAACGGATAGCGGGAATCGAGATAACCGATGAGGGGATTACGGAGATTCTGGAGAGCCTGGATTTTAAATGTGAAAAGAGGGGAGACGTGATTTCTGTTACTGTTCCGGATCACCGCCTGGACGTCAGCCTTCCTGCCGACCTCGTTGAAGAGGTGGTCAGGGTGTATGGCTACGATAGAATACCCGTTACATTGATGGCGGATGAACTGCCTCCTCAGCAGCGACATGAATCGCTGGAGCAGGAGGAGTTCGTGCGAGATGTGCTCGTTGGGTGTGGGCTGCAGGAGGTGATCACCTATTCCATCACGAACCTCGACGCGGTGAGGAAGTTGGATCCGGAGGGGCCCCGTCCGGCAGAAGCCGACTACATCAGATTGGCCAATCCCCTGTCCAGCGAGAGAGAGTTCATGCGCCGCACGCTCATGAATTGCCTGCTGGAGACGGTGAGGGATAACACGCGGTACACGGACCAGGTGGCCGTTTTCGAAGTGGGACGGGTTTACCATCCGGTAGCGGAGGAGGTCTTGCCTCGCGAGTTTCGTCGTTTGGGCATTGCCATGACTGGTCCGAGGGAAGCACTGTACTGGTCGAAGAAGGAAACGAGCTTCATGGATTTCTTCGATCTCAAGGGTGTGATCGAGGCGCTGTCGAGCAGGTTGGGGATCAGGGAGTGGCATTTGGAACCGGCGAAGAGCCCAACATTCCATCCCGGCCGCGTTGCGCAATTGATTATGGGAAACGACGAAGCGGGAATAGTAGGGGAAGTCCACCCCAAGGTCCGGGATGCCTTTGATCTCTTGCAATATCCCGAGCAGCCTATCTGTTTGTCCGAACTGGATTTGGAGGTCCTCCTGGCAAATGCTTGTCTTGTCGGCCATTTGGCCCCTATTTCTCGGTTTCCGTCGCTCAGCGAGGATTTGGCCATTGTGGTCGATGGGGATATCCCGGCTCGGCGGGTCCAAGAGGTCATCCACCGGGCCGGAGGAAAATACCTCATCAGGGCAGAACTCTTCGACCTCTATCATGGGCCTCAGGTCCCGTCAGGCAAAAAGAGCCTGGCCTACTCATTAACCTATCGGGCGCTGGATCGAACCCTCACCCCCGAGGATATCACCCGCATCAGGGACCGCATTCTTCGTTCCCTGGAGAGGGAACTTCAAGGGAAGTTACGGACGTAGATTTCCATACCAGCGGATTTGTACCATGACTCAGGTCTTCAGATCCCGCCTTGACCTTGTATCTCCTTTACCGAGATGAACCGGCTGTGCGCTTGAGCTTTGCAGCGTTCGCGGTGCATTTTGCCAAAGGGTGTTTTGGCGCTATTCCGTCATGATGGTTTTGAAGCGGATTCGAGTGGCGCTCGCAGGAGGGGCATCCGAACAGGAGACCTCCACCGATGCCTCCGCTTCTTTCCCCTTGATGCTCAGCTTTAGGACCCCGCCGGAATAGAGGTGAACGAGCTCATCCCTGGTTAAGGAAACGGTTGCGGATATCCTTGGGGTCATCTCCCTCATACCTCCTTGTACTTTTTCCTTCCAACAGTACCGTCATTATATCACCTTCCTCGTCACCGCGGTCAGCTCGCTTGCACTAAGTGGAAATTCAAGCAACTTGACAAACGAGATGGACCAGATAGACCAGATGAACGAGATTGGGAGATTATAGAGATTAGACAGTAAATGGTAAACAGAAAGCACCAAATTCAACTAACGAGAACAACGAGATAGACGAGAAAGACCAAACAGACCAAGTAGACCACATAGACCACATAAACCAGATAAACGATACGAACGTGTATTCCCTTCCTTTGACAAGATGCTCCCAAATCGTTACACTTCTCAAATTAAAGCTCCTCCAAACAAAGAGATAGCGGCTTATTGCGAGTATCCCATGATATTTATTGCGGGAATTCACCCGAGGGCCAGGACGCTCGATAACAATCCGAGATCATGTCCCCTCTGCGGCGGCGTGGAAGCTTACCTCAAGCGGGTCGACCACTACTTGAGCATCTTTTTTATTCCCATCTTTCCGGTGAGCCGAGGGAAGCCCGCCATCATCTGTGAAAGATGCGGAGGCATCTCCGATGAAATGGGCCACGGCATCGGCCCAAGGGTGGTGGAGAGCGATTTGTCGTGCAGGCATTGCGGTCGGGCATTGGAGAGGAAATTTACCTTCTGTCCCTATTGTGGAAAGAGGGTCTAAAGCGAGGGGAAGCGAATGAGGGATTTTCTGGAGACGCTGGTTTCCATTCCGGGGGGTTCGGGGTTTGAGGAGGATGTGGCTAGGGAGATGCTGCGTCAATTTGAGGAATTCGCCCAGGACATCTCAGCGGATTCCATGGGCAACGTCATTGCCCGCATTGGCCCCTCAAAATCGAAGAAGTCCGTAGTGGTATGTGCCCATACCGATGAAGTGGGAATGTGCGTGAAGCATATCGAACCCGGGGGGTATGTCTATTTCGACCTGAACGGTTGGATAGACGAGAGGGTTCTCCTTGGTCAAAAGGTTGACATCATCTCCCGTAAGGGGGTTCAAACAGGGGTCATCGGGGTGAAGCCAAAGCACCTGGTGACCCCTGAAGACCTGAAGCGACCGATATTGGTCCACGATCTCTGGATCGATGTGGGGGCTACGAGCGCGAAAGAGGTGGGGGAAATAGGGATTGAGGTTGGGGATTTTGTCGTGTATCACCCGAACTACCAGGAACTGGGAAGGGGATACGTCGTCAGCAAAGCCCTCGATGACCGAATGGGCTGCGCAGTGCTCAGGGAATTGGCCAAGGACCTCAAATCGGGTTCATTTGATTATACTGTCTACTTAGTGGCGGCAACCCAAGAAGAGATTGGATCCCGAGGTGCCAGGGTGGCGGCTCAATCCCTTCGGCCGGATCTTGCCTTAATCCTCGATACGGTCCCAGGGGCGGATCTCACCATTCCCCCGCAGCAGGCGACTGCTCAATTGGGCAAGGGCCCCGTCATCCGCACCATGGATTTCCTGCCCACTATGTTGGGAACCATCTATTCCCGCAAGATCCGGGATCGGCTCATCGATACCGCTAAGAGGCATACCATACCCTATCAAATCGATATCTTCCGGACCTGGACGGATGCGGCTACCGTTCATATGGAGGGGGAGGGAATTCCCTGCGGCGGCATTTTCATCCCCAGGAGATGTAGCCACTCGCCGACGGAAATCGCCCACATCGAGGATATGAATAATGCCCATAAGCTTTCTCTCGCTTTTTTGAGCGAACTCGATGGCACTGTGATTGAAGATATGAGGAAAAAGATTTGAGCCTGCGGGTGAGGCTCGCCCTTGAACCGGGAGAGGTCTTAAGGGCGTTTGGGGAAAGTCGATGGTAAGGAGAAGAGGACCGGCGGGACCCATAAGGGTGATCATCATGGGGGCCGCGGGGAGGGATTTTCACAACTTCAACCTCTGCTTTCGCGACCGAGAGGAGTTCAGGGTTGTGGGTTTTACCGCCGCTCAGATTCCCAACATCGAGGGCAGGTGTTATCCAGCTGAGCTCGCGGGGAAGCTCTATCCCAAGGGGATTCCGATATACCCGGAGGAGGA
>CAYFXP010000555.1:0-16721 GCA_964346935.1 uncultured Syntrophobacterales bacterium | reverse complement strand
ACCAGTTTCCATCCGGAAACTCCTCATCCCCTCTCTTGGCGGCCTGCGACGAGGAGTTCGACTGAGGCTCACTCGAAGTCCTCAGCCGAGTCGATTTTAAATTTCGAGCGTCGAATTTTAGGACGCTGTGCGATCGTGTAAATCATGCAAGTTATTACTGGAATACTACATGAGGGGGACTCCTACTCCCTTGAATACCCCACGGGAATCACATAGAGGGGGTTCAGCTCGCCGGGTAGGCCGAGCAAGCGGGAGACATAGTCATCGTGAAACGCCCCCACCATAACGGAACACAGCCCCAATGCTTCCCCCTGTAGTGCGAGATTCTGTCCCAGGTGACCCACCTCCATATGCACATATCTTACCCCTCGATTTCCATAACCGGCAGTAGTCCTGGAATACTCCGCACACACCAAGAAGGAAACGGGAGCTCTTCTGATGAAATCCTGCCCCAGGCAAGCGGAGCATAAACCCTTCCTCAGGTCTCCCGGGAGATGGCGAATTATGCAATGCTCCCTCGGCAGGTATCGATAGGCCCCTGCATCCAGTGATTCGACCCCTCCCTCCCCCACAACTATGAAGACCTCAAGGGGGTACGTGGCCCCAGCCGAGGGAACGGTTCTATAATACCCCCTCGTTATGCCCTGGCTTGCCCAGAGGAACTGAGAGAGCTGGCTCTTCTTAATGCTCCTGCTGGAAAATACCCGGGTGCTCCGTCTCTTCAAAATAACTTCCTCTAGGGAAAGTTCTCCCTTAAGACTCGGCTTGGGAAGCGGAATCGCCTTCTCCATTTCGATACCCTTTTATAAGATTTCTGAAAAAGGTCTCTGTTGGCTGCTCAACGCATTTCTCGTTAGAGGAAAACCCTCGCTCCCTTCACCTCAGCGCTTTTGCTCTGTTGACCGAATTCCCCTGCGCTCAGAGTTCGTGTTCGTGTTTCATGTCCGTGTCTTTCGTGCTCGTGTTCCGGGTCCGATCACTTGCCATTTGGATTTTGACATTTGAACTTTGACGAGCTGTTGCCTAAATCCCTGGAGCGAATATTAAAGAATTTTTGATAACCATTCCTAGTGAAGCGAAACGGCCACAAATCCAATGTATGAGCCTGTAAGGCGCGGTCTGGGAACGAAGTAGCGCCGAATAGGCGCTCTTCGCGGTGAAGCGAGCTGTAGAATGGTCAAAAATTCTTTTCAATGAGCGAAATGGGTTTTGGGCAACAAGCCCTTGACATTTGACATTTTGCCTTCAGCCCCCAACCTCCGACCTCAAACGTCTTTCGTCTATCCGACTGCAGCACCGCAATTGACTCAGAGCTCGTTTTCCCAGTTTTTAGGGAGCTCAGATCAATGCCGTGACAACAGGTTTCTTATGGTATCCTTTAGTTGTGTCAGGTCCGATGTCTTGATCACGTAAGCGTCGGATGCCCAGGTCGTCAGATCCTGCTTATATTCACCGTATGCGGAGCACAATATGACGGGCAGATCTCGTTGCACTTCCCTGATCCTCTGCAATGTTTCTACGCCATCCATCCCGGGCATCTTAATATCCAGTGTGATAAGATCGGGCTTAAAGGTGTTCAGTTTGCCCAAGGCCTCTTTGCCATGGGCGGCCACCTCAACCGCGTATCCTTCCTCCTCTAATTCCTCTTGGTATAGGAGTCGGAGGTTTTCCTCGTCGTCAACCACCAGAATCTTCTTCATCGACCCCCTTCCTCTGCACGGGCAATTTCACGGTGAAAGTTACGCCTCGGCCCGGGTTATTGGCGACTTCAATGAGACCGTGGTGTCCATCGACAATGCGATGGCAAATGGCCAATCCAAGGCCTGTTCCCTCCCCCTTGGTGGTGAAGAAGGGGTTGAATATATTATGGAGTACCTCCGAGGAAATTCCTCTTCCCGTGTCCCTAAGCTCAATGCCGATGTAATCCCGGCCCTCGTGGGAGACGGGGAGGCTCCTTACCATTAACTTTCCCCCACTTCCCATAGCATCCTTCGCGTTAGACAAGAGGTTGATGAATACCTGCTTGACTTGCTGATAGTCGCATGGGACCTCCGGTAAATTGGGGTCGAGGGACTTCTCAACCTCGATTCCCCGGGACCTCAGTTCATCCTCCATTGCCATGAGGGTCTCCTCCATGATTCGATTTAGGTCGAATTTCTCGAAGACCACTTTCGAGGCCTTGGAGAAGCTGAGGACATCGTTAAGAATACCCTCCAGGCGATCAACCTCTTTGATGATGGCATCCGCATACCTCTTTTCGTAAAGGCCATTGTCGAGCTTTTGATACAATCTCCTAGTGAACGCGCCAATAGAGACTAGAGGATTCCTGATCTCGTGGGCCACGTTGGCGGCCATTTCCCCCAAGGCCGCCAATTTCTCCCTCTGAAGAAGGGTTTCTTGGGCCTTCTTCAATTCCCGATGGGCATCCTCAAGATATTTGTACAGGATACAATTCTCGATTGCCAGGCCTGCCTGCTTGGTAAACATGGTCAGCAGTTTTATGTCTTCTCCTGTTATAGGACGCCCACTATAAATGTTATCCACAGCGATAACTCCAATGGTCGTTTCCCTTCCCCAGAGAGGGACGGTGGCGAACCGATAGGGGTGAATATCGCCTCGCAATTCTGGCTCTAAGACACAATTGACTTCCCTGTGTAATGCGCAATCCCCTTTGCACGTTAAACTATCGCCCTCGGAATCGATGCTGAAGGGCTTCTGTTCCCGTACGGTCCGGGTAAGGATACACTCTCCTTTGGCCAAGGGGATCTCTATCTTCCTTACCCTCTCATCCAAGTGCGTCCCCTTGGGGGAGTAGTTACGGGATAAAGAGGCAAGGTTTTGAGCGAGATTCCCCCGTTTCCCCTTCAGGTATTCCCAGATATTCCTGGCTTCCTCGGCATTGTTCGGCCCTACTCCCATCATTCCGGTAAGGCAATTTTTCCCTTCGTCGATCAGAAATAGCATTGCCCTATTGAACCCCATTCCATCCCCAATGGTGATAGCGGTGAGGACGATGTGGAGGATCTGTTCGAACTTCATGGTGGATAAGAGGGCATTGTTGATTTCGTATAGCAGGGAAAGCTGGTTTGCTTGACAATCCTTTTCCTCGGCGAGCCTCGTTGCATCGAGGCGTCCAATGGCCTCGGAGAAGAGTTGGGCATTTCGAAATGTTCCCGATATCTCTCTACCGACGATCAGAAGGAGTTCCCTTTCACCATCCCCAAATGTCCTGGGCCGATTGTAATAGAGGAGAAGGACTCCGAAAAAAGAACCGTTATCGGCAATGGGAATGAGGGCAAGGCTAAAGGGTCCGATTACCTTCGGTATCCTCCGTCTCAAGTCCACATCCAGTTGGTCATCTCCCTCGAAAAACGATGGTTGACGGGATTGGGAGACCTCCCGCAGCAAATTCTCCCATCGATAAGGGAATGGGGAATCCGGCTTTATATCATCGAGGCCGCTCGAGGCCGTTAAGGTGAAGGAATTCTTGTCCTCATGAAAGGAGTAGAGGCCACAAAAATCCGGTGAGAAGGCTTTGGCGAGAATACCAAGGATTTTGGTGAGTCGGGCATCGATTTCAAGGGTGGAATGGGAAACCCGAATGATCTCTCCCAGGATGTCGCGTTTCCGGTGAGCAGAGGAGGTTATTATATTCAAATCTGGTTCCCTTAGAGCTGTGCCTCCCGGAGGTACTTCGCCGCTTCCTCCGGGGGGGTTGGGTTGATGTAGAATCCCGATCCCCACTCGAACCCAGCCACCTTCGTTAGCTTCGGGATAATCTCGATATGCCAGTGATAGGATGCCTCATCCTTTTCATCCATATGGTCCGTATGGAGCATGAGATTATAGGGAGATGCGGGCAGAATAACATCTATTCTTCTGAGGGCATCCGTCAAGAGCAAGGCCACGTGTTCGAGTTGGCTTGGGTTCGTTCGATGGAAATAAGCACTGTGGTCCTTCGGAAGAATCCAGGTTTCAAAGGGAAAACGTGAGGCAAAGGGGGCGAGGGCGATGGCTGCGCTATTCTCACCGATTATCCGATCCTTGTACCCCATCTCCTGGCGGACGATATCGCAGAAGACACACCTCTCCTTGTATTCATAATAGGCTTTGGCACCATCGAGCTCCTCGCTTACCCGTTTGGGTACAATCGGCAAGGCGATAATCTGGGAGTGGGAGTGTTCGAGGGATGCCCCGGCAGAAGCACCGTGATTCTTGAACACGAGGATATGCTTTACCCGTGGATCTCGAGCGAGGTCAACCATGCGCTCCCGATAGGCCAATAGTACCGAGATAACCTTTTCGACGGAAAGGGTGGATAGGGTTTCATCATGCTTGGGCGTTTCAATGACGACCTCATGGGCACCCACTCCGCTCATCTTGTCATAGAGCCCCTCCCCTTCCCGGTTTAACTCGCCCTCCACCCTAAGGGCGGGAAACTTGTTGGGAACGACCCTCAATGTCCAACCAGGCGAATTAGGTGGGGAACCGTTTTCCCGAATGACGAAAACTTCAGGGGGGGTTTTGTCCTCATTTCCCTCACAGAGCGGGCAAAATCCACCCCTTGTCTTGATTTCGTCGGGAAGAAACTCCGAAGGCCTTCTCCCCCTTTCGGTTGAGATAATGACCCATCGGCCGATGATGGGATCTTTTCTCAATTCAGGCATTTCTCTTTGGAATCCAAGGAGGGAGGGGTCTCATTCACCCCTCATCTTTTCCCTTTGTTCCTGTTCCGTTTTGCACTCGATGCACAGGGTTGTTACGGGCCTCACCATAAGCCTCTTTTCCGAGATCTTCTTGCCGCACATCTCACAGATGCCGAAGGTACCATCTTCAATTCTCTCCAATGCCTCGTTTAACTTTTGAATGAGCCTCCTCTCCCGATCGCGTATTCTGAGGGTAAAATTTCGGTTGGACTCGAGGGATGCCCTATCCGTTGGATCGAGGAGTTCTTCCTTGTAATCGTTGGACATCCCGCTAACAGTTTTTTCAGCCCCCTGTAATAAGGCGTTTATCCTCTCTACCAAAAGCCCTTTAAAGTAGAGAAGCTTCTCCTCTTCCATAAAGCCCCCTGATAATCAGGCCGTATAGGAGTCCATTGAGGTATATAAGATCGTTAAATATATTACAAATATCCGGCAAAAGTCAATAGAACTCGCTCCGTTTCCGACTTGCCCGAAGATATGCCCATTTCCTAACAGGGCAAGACTCAGCCTGGATCTCACTCTTTTGATCATTCCTTTCGTTTATGATAAGTATATGGGACGATCAGAAAATGGGGGACCACGTGAGGGAGAGGATTCCGGAGCTCGAAACTATAGTCGATGAGGATTTAGCGGAATACTATAGTCGAATGGCCAAGAAATATATGAAGATCCCCTGCAGGCGGGTGCTTTACAAGATTAGGGCTAAGGGGATTGAGGAGGGTCGCGCCCTCGATGTGGGGACGGGACCGGGGATATTTCCCATCTCCATCGTTAAGGCCTATCCCAATATTCAATTTACCTGTATCGATATTTCACCGGCGATGGTCAGGGTAGCGAGGGAGAATGCCGTTGAGTTTGGATTGGGCGGTCTTATCGAATTTGAGGTCGGATCTGCCTATCAGCTCCCCTGTCCGGAGGGATCAATGGATCTGGTCACCTGTATCAATACCCTTCACCACCTCCAGGATCCCGTCGCGTTCTTCAACGAGGTGGGGAGGGTCTTGAAAGAAGGGGCTCACTTCGTAATCGTTGATTTTCACCGGGATACATCGAGGGCAACCGTTTGGTTTTTCAACCTCCTCTGGAAATGGATCATCACTCGAAACGGATTGGGGAGCGAGAGTTTCATGGAATCGGTTCGATCCTCCTATACTGTTTCCGAATGTAAGGCCTTTTTCCGGCAATCTGCCATTAAGAGATGGGTCATTTATACGCGGTCCCTTGAGATGTGGGCTCAATCACCGTGATCAGCATCCAAGGCTGGTCCTCCGCCTGAATTCCCCCCTTTTGCCCCTGGCACCATTATTGCTGTTTTGAAAATGACCTCTTGGGAAATATCCCCATATAGAACCTCCATCCCGCCTTAACCCGGATATCCCGATGGAATTGGATCGTATCGTTTTGAAGGCGTTAGCCACGAGGTCAGGGAATCGATATCAATCGGCGGAAGAGCTGTTTACCGGATGTGAAAGCTTCATAGCCTCTCGGGATGGTTTTTCCAGTACCTATGCCTTCCGAAACTTCCTTCAGATTATTTTCAGGAATGAGATCGAAGGGAGGAGAGGGAGATCCGGGAGGAATTCAATCGGGTTCGCTCCTCGGAAACCAGTGGGGAGAAGACTCATCCCGTTGCCGCCCACTCAAGTTCTCCGGCCCCCGGTACCCCCCCTGTTTTCCGGCGAGCCCGTAGTTTATTTCTCAGGCGAAAGCATGTGGCCATAGTCATAGGGGTACTGGCTGTCGGGTTCTTTCTATTTCTCTCCTTCATGCCTACACCCTCCCGGACGATAAGAAAGGCCTCGACCGCGAATGACCGTGTTCGTTATACGCTGTTTTGCCTCGGTCAGGCCCGATTTGACTGGGCTGTCGAGGAATTTGAAAAGGCCTTTAAAATGAAGGCATCTTATGGTAATAGGTATCGGAGGCAGTTGGCAAAAGTTTTCCTGGAAAGGGGGAAAGCGAATCTTTCTCAGCAATTGGATATGGCCATAGGGGATTTTGAGAGGGCCCGGAGCCTTGACCTGGGAAATCATGAGGTCTATTTTCAGCTTGGAAAAGCATTTACGAAATGCGGGAAACACGAAGATGCCCTGAATCAATATGAGCAGTTCATTGCCGTAATGGCCAATAACGCCGATGCCCATTTCAACCTCGGATACATTTTTTTGGCTCGGAAGGAATACACCAGTGCTGCCCGGGAAATCGAAGAGGTGATCAGACTTAAACCGCCGTATCTGAGCGATGCCTATGTCAACCTGGGAATCGCCCGCTACAATGCGGGCCACCTCAAAGAGGCCCTTATGGCCCTCAAAAAGGCTCTTCAATTGAATCCTCAGGGCGCGAGAATATCTTCATGCCTCGATGCCGTAAAGGCTCAGTTGGGGAAAGAGGGCCGTGAGAGAAAGGGACCTTCATAAAGAGAATGGGCGGATTAGGTTGATATCCGTTCCCTGTAATTTTTGTGGCTGTTACGAGGGGAAACTCATCCATCGGGAAGGGCGGTATAAGATGTGGAAATGCCTTTCCTGTGATTTCATCTATCTTAACCCAAGGCCCGACCCCGCCTCCTTGCGCTCTCATTATCAAAACTATCTGCCCGAGGATGAATTGGGCATCGAGCAGTGGCGCCAAATGATGATCCCGGTCTTTTCTTGGGCTGCCGATTTCATCGAGAAGAGCCACCCTAAGGGAAGGATATTGGATGTGGGCACGGGATATGGCCACTTCCTTTTGGAGATGGAAAGGAGGGGTTGGGAAGCCCTGGGGTTGGATATCTCAGTCGCAGGGGTGGAATACGGCCGGGAGCGGTTGGGCCTCAATATTCTCGCAAAAACACTGAGGGAGAGCCAACTTCCCGATAATCACTTCGACGTGATCACGGCCTTTTATCTCATCGAGCACCTCGATGATCCGATGGCGTTCCTGAGGAAATGTCATCGGATTCTCAAGCCTGAAGGGCTCATTCTGATAAGATACCCCCACACTACCCCGATCAAGGACTTTTTGAGACTGCTCGGCATTCCGAACAGCCTTTACAATGTCCCCTATCACTTGAGCGACTTCTCCCCGAAGACCATCAAGAAATTCCTGGGCAAGGCGGGGTTTACCCGGTATCAATCCTTCATTGGTGGAAATACCCTCCCTCCCCATTTCTCCTCAAGGGTTGTTTCCCGCCTGTTCGGCACTATTTCCCAGGGTCTCTTTTTCCTGTCGGGCAATCGATTTCTCTTTCCAGGGGTCAGCAAGACGGCTACGGGGAGGAAGTAAGCTGACCTGGGGCTCTCCTCCAAACATGGGGCGGAGGGAACGTATGAATGGATTTATCAAGAGATGGTTGGGACTTCTAATAATTGTTTTGATGCCCGTTTTGTCGCCGTTTCAGGTTCCAGCCCAAGGGCAACTGGATAAAGATTACGTCGTCCGTCAGCTTGTCCGAGCCCAGGGGAAGGTAGAGGATTTCGCCGCGGATCTCGTTCAGGAGAAACGAATCTCCTTTTTGCGACGGGACATTGTGTCTCGTGGGGTAATCGAATTCAAGCGCCCCAATAAGGTCCTCATCGAGCTCTTCGACCCGGACCCAAGCCTTATGGTGGTGGACGGCAATTCCCTATGGCTTTACTTTAAACGGGAAAGGGTTGCCCAAAGGTATGTGGTTGGAAATAACCCCATGCTCAAAGGATTCCTCGTGATCCTTGAAAACCCCTTCAAAGGTGGATGGGCGAAGCTTGCCTCCATAAGGAAAGAGGGTGATTCCGTGGTCCTGGAGGTCGTCCCGGAGAAGGGCGAGGCGATCTTCTCAAAGATCATTCTTTGGGTGTCCATCCAAGACTGGCTGATGAGAAAGCTGGAGCTTTACGAGAAAAGCGGGGATTCGACTATCCTGTCCTACCAGAATATTCGGGTCAATATGGGGATTCCCGACTCCCATTTTACGATCGACCTACCGGCCGATGTTGAGATATTGCAACCCACTCAACCATGAATTCCCCAAGCACCACGGCGAGCACGGTTCCCTCCTTACATGTTATTGCCTTCCCCTGTGGCACTGAATAAGGGTTACAGAGGCGAGAAGAACGAGGAACAGGCTTACCACCTGGGCAACTCTAAAGCCGGCGAACATGAGGCTATCCGTCCTGAGGCCTTCGATCCAGAACCTCCCGAGGGAATACAGCATGAGATAGGCGAGAAACACATCGCCCCTGATTACACCTCTCCTCCGTCTGACCCAGAGTAAGAACAGGAAGACGCAAAAATTCCAGAGGGATTCATAGAGGAAGGTGGGGTGAAAGTGGGTTTGTTGCATGTACTGAAGGGGTCGATGGGCCTCATCGATGAAAATTCCCCAAGGCAAGTCCGTCGGCCTTCCGAAGGCCTCCTGGTTGAAAAAATTGCCCCAGCGTCCGATGGCCTGACCGAGGATGAGGCTCGGGGCGCAGATATCGGTGATCAGCCAGAAGGACAATCCTTTCAGGCGGGTATAGATCAGCGCCGAGACGATTCCCCCCATGACCGCTCCATGGATTGCAAGTCCGCCGTGCCAAAAGGCGAAGATTTCCCTGATATTATTGCGGTACAGGTCCCAGGAGAAGATGACATAATACAGCCTTGCTCCCACAACGGCACTTAAAATCATGTAAAAGAACAGGTCATAGATGAGCTCGACGCTTACATCCTGCCGTTTGGCCTCCCGGCCGGCGAGGACCAGTCCGAGGATTACCCCAGCCATGATAAGCACGCCATACCATCGGATGGTCAGGGGACCAATCTGGAAAATTATCGGGCTCATGAGGCTTGTAATTCTTCTCCCATCCTCTAAGGAAGATCTGTCGGGGTTCGACCCACAGGCTTGCCTTTTCTCACAGAGATAATTTCCGCCGCAATGCTGAGGGCAATCTCCTCAGCCGTCTCCGCCCCGATATCCAAACCTATGGGGGCGTGGAGCTTAGATAAACGCCTCTCCTCAAGTCCCCTCGAAATCAGATCCTCCTTGATGGTCTTGATCTTCTTTCCGCTTCCGATCATCCCCACATAGCAAAAGTCCTTTCCCATGATGCTTTGGAGAACGGCCTTGTCCTTTGAAAAGCTCCGGGTAAGGACTACGATGTAAGTGTTGTTATCCGAGGGAAGCTTTTCCGCATAAGACTCCATATCTTCCGAATGGATTTCCCCCATATCCCGGAAGCGATTCTCTGTCAGCATTGGGGGGCTATCGTCCACCACGGTTACGCGAAAGCCCACTGATCGCATCAGGGGTGCTAGTGCCTTGGTAACATGTCCAGCGCCGAATATGATGAGATGCTCCGGTTGAATAATAGGCTCGATATAAATCTCAATCTCACCGCCACACATCATGTCCAGGCTTTCCTCGAGGGTAAAGGAGGTCAGTTTCGCCTCTCCCGTTTTCAAGGCGTCAAGGGATTCCTCGATGACCTTTTTCTCCAGGCCACCACCTCCTAAGGTTCCCACGATGCTCCCATCCTCCATGACGACCATTTTGGCCCCCGCCTTTCTCGGGGTTGATCCTTTCGTGCCCACCACGATGGCCAAGACGGCTTGCATTCCTCCTTTTTCGATCTCCGCCAGTTTTTGAAATACGTCTCGCATGTTTGGCCCCTTGTCGATGTGACTTGTCTACCAGTCTCTGCGAGGTTCTTAAAAAACTCGCTCTTCGTAGCCCAGAAATATTTTTCCGACCATTCTAAAGTTCGCTCCACTCCAGCTAGGACATTGGAATAATGGAACACTGGAATGATGGGTTGACGGGAAGAAAAAAGTAAATCCCTTCTTTCCGATTTTGATACACACTCCTCCACTGTTCCAACATCCCATCATTCCATGTGGATAGCACAAATCGGTCGTGACCAAAAACCTATGATTTCAATATATTGTAGAAGTACTGAGCACTCTAATTCCCGCTCAGAACTCGTTTTTCAGAGATCTCGCTCCGGCAAAAATTAACTTCAGGGGGCGTAAAGCTAAAAAGGACACGGAAATCACCGTTGCCTGAGAAAGAGGAGACGTTCTATGCTCAGGAGGTTTCGATCGAAGCACAGGATTTGGAAACTCATAGCCAAGACCAGAACGTCTCTCACCATGTAAGTGACGTTTATCTTTTCCGCTGCAGTGCTTACGGTGAAACAGCCGCAGCTAATATCGATGCCTCGATAGAGGCTTATGGAGAGAGCGAAGAAAAAGACCACAAGGAGAAGGCTCAGGATAAGGGCGGCTGCCCGGGGAAACAAGCCCATGATGAGGAGGATTCCACAGACCAGCTCGAGCCACGGCAGTGTTATTGCCACCAGGTTAATGAGGCCTCCCGGAAGGATCTTGTAATTGTACACTGCAACGGTGAAGGCCGAGGGGTGGAAGAGTTTATCCATGCTAGCATAGATGAAAATGAGGCCCACGGCCCAGCGGAATATAACGGAAGCATAGGGATTGCCGTAAAGGCCGAGGACGGGGCGGATAAATGCCTTCATGGGATTTACTCCGCCTCAAAGGGCATTCCCGCCATTATCCATTGGGTCCACCCGTTGACTAAGATCTTCACATTTCTGTACCCCAAGCCTTTTAATATGGATCCGAGTTCAGGGCCCAAAGAGCAGTCAATACCGTCGCAATAAACGATGAGCTCCTTTTCATGAGCCACTGCCAGGGAGAACTCCTGAAGCCTTTTGCCGAAATTGCCCGCGTGAACGGGCAAGTTCAAGGCCCCTTGGATGTGCCCTAATCGATAATCGGCTTCGGAGCGAGCGTCAAGGAAAAGGGCTTCGTCGGATAGGAATTTTACCACGGCATCCTCTAAGGGGACCGGTTCCACCTTTGCGGAAAAGGCCCCATGAGACCAGTCCCCAATCAAAGGGAGGGGGGTTAACCGCAGCGTATTGACGGCTAATCCCAATCCAACGGAAAACAGAAGGATAATGATCACCTGCTGAGCAAGGGGGATAGACGGCCCTCCCTGGAGATTCTGAGGTTGGTGTGTTTCTTGGGTGCTTTCCATGGTTAGGTTGTCTGTCAAGGCTGAGAGGAGATAGCCTACCCGATCCTCTCATGAGCCCTTTTTGAATCGATCCACCCATTCCTTTATCTCAGGATTCTCCTTCACCTTGTCATCGAGACGGATAGGGATGTTAACAAGAGTGCTCTTCGTTTGAGAATCCGCCTCCAACTTCTTCACGTGGGCCTCGGTTCTCTTCTTAAACTCCTCCAACCTCTTGATATATTCCTCCCTCTTATCCTGGGGAATGGATTTGGCCCTTCCGGTTCCGCTTCGGTACATATCCAATTGCCTTTCGATACTCTTGACCTGTCTCGCCATACGGGTCTTGCGACTGAGGTCAACGAAATCACGGTTTCCTCCTACCACCTTCAGGTCGATCCTCCCCAGGTACTGTCCCTTTGGATAAGCCTGGAGGAGCAATGCCTTCCGACCCCCATCGGATCGAATGGTTTGATGGTAGGATCGCTTACCGCCGCTTCCAAAGATGAAGTCAACCTGCTCGACCTGTTGAACCAGGTTGGTATATTCCTTAAAGGAGCCCAGGTTACACAGGGCTGCGATGATATCGCAATCCCCCTCAAGTTGGGCCGCCACCCTTTTGGCCGCCGCTATCGGATTTGATATGAAGTATCCTTCGGGGGCTGTTCGTTCACCGAGGGGAACATCTGAGATTAGACCCACGAGGCCGACTTTTGTTCCTCCTGGATCGAGCACCACATGGGTCTTAAAAACCGGGTTTCCTCCCCTTCCGTCCAGGAGGTTGGCAGAGATCAGGGGTAGATTAATCTCCCCCTGGAGCTTCCTCAGAAATTCGATTCCGGCCAAAAGGTCATTGGATCCAATGTTGACAGCATGGTAGCCCATCCGTTGATAAGCCCTCGCGATTAACCTGGCCTTTTTCCTCTCCTTGAAAGAAGGAGAGCCCTTAGGCTTGAAGATGCTATTCCCCGCGTCCAGGATGAGAATTTGCCTTCCCTGCTTCTTGAGATCCTCGATGACGGTAGCCCGCCGGGCCAACCCCCCTACAAGCTTGTTGCCTCAGGTGGGACATGGGTCGATCAGTCCTCTCGTATCGTTGGAATAGAGAATCGTCAACTGGCCCGCTTCCACGGGTTGCCAATGGACGAGGAATCCGAAGACGAGGCCCACCAAAGCTATCTTTCGCATTGAACTCTTCCTCTTCGTGTTCGTGATCGACTTTTGGTTCTGTTATTATTTATAGCAGAAACTTTCCATTAGGAAATGGCTTTTTCCAAATCCTCCGAGGTTATTCCCCCCTTCTCATGGATCCCTTGTTTATTGCAACGATACTCATCCACGGCCAACCTCAATGCATTCGCCGCCAAGGTGAAACAGGGAAGCTTCTCTTGGGGTAAGTAGTCCACGATCTTCTTGGCCATTTCATCGGAAATCCTCAGGGCTTCCTCGACATGCCTTCCCTTGATCTTCTCGGTGATGATTGAACTGGTCGCAATGGCCGCGCCACATCCGAAGGTCTTGAACTTCGCATCCACAATTATATCATTTTCCACTTTTATGAACATCTGCATGATATCGCCACACCTGGCGTTCTTCACAATGCCCGTCCCGTCGGCATCAGCGATCTCCCCAACATTTCGCGGGCTTTGGAAGTGATCCATCAAGAAACTTGGGTATTCCATTACTTTTTCCCCCTGGATTGTTTCAAAGCGGGCTGCTGTTCTGGTTGTGCATCCTTTTCGAGCTTTTCGACCCGCTGCTCCAGCTTCTCGTGGAGTTGCAACATTAATTTCATCACATCAGATAGAGGGTCGGGAAGATTTCCATGCTCGAAGTCGATAGCCGCCCTTTTCGTTGCATCGGATTCCACGAGCCTTCCCGGCACTCCGACAACGGTGGCCCCGGGGGGGACGTCTTTTATGACTACAGATCCCGATCCAATTTTCGCCCCGTCTCCTAGGGCAATCGCCCCGAGAACAGTGCTATTGGAGCCCACAACAACCCGATTTCCCAAGGTGGGATGGCGTTTCTTCTTCTCCAGGGTGGTTCCCCCAAGGACCACCCCCTTATAGATCAGACAATCGTCTCCAATTTCGGCCGTCTCGCCGATCACCACCCCCATTCCATGGTCGATGAAGAAGCGGTGTCCAATTGTCGCCCCGGGATGAATCTCAACTCCTGTAAATGCGCGGCTGATGTGGGATATGACCCTGGCGATGGTGTACCATCGGTGGCGGTAAAAAAAATGGGCGATTCGGTGCATCCAAATGGCATGGAGGCCCGGGTAGCAGAGGAGTACCTCCAAAAGGTTCTTGGCGGCCGGATCCCTTTCGACAACAGTTTGCAAGTCCTCCTTTAACCTCTGAAACATATGGCGGTAGCTCCGATTTTAAAAGGCCAATAAAAATAAATAAATGCAGCAAAATCGATAAAAATGCAAGGGGGGTTTCGCGGAGTTCCCTCAATTTTGTCGAGAACACCGTTGCCCCTGAGCGAAATCTGCTGGAGAAGTGGGGTAACCATTGAGGGTGAACAGGCTGCTGTTTCGGAACAAATTGTTGGCCGGGTTCCCTGGAGCGAGCATTATTCAATGCTGCGGCGCTGCAGTGTTGCAGTCGGAAAGGGGAAAGAGGTTAGAGGCAAAGGGGGGATGGAGAATGAAGAATTAAGAATGAAGAGATAAGAAGGGTAGCGGCTGAAGCCGAAATGTCGAATGTCAAATGACCAATGGGAAACGCCAAAGGTGAGAGGCTAAGGTTAAGGTTGAGGTTAAGGAGAAGGTCAAAGCTGGAGGCTTGAGGCAAAAAAAGTCAATGCTCAAATTTCAAATGCCAAAAAAATCAATAACGAATCAGGCATCACGAGCACGGACACGAAACACGAACACGAGAGTCAATTCCGAAGTCCAAAGTTGGGAATCCCTGGAAAACTGGAAAAACGAGCTCTGAACGAAGGGGAATGCGGGCAACAGACTGCAAAGCACTGAAATGAAGGGACAACGGTGTTCTCTTGAGAAAAACAGAATCTATTATGAAATCAAAAGGTTAGGGAAATCCCGCCAATAAAAAATCAGAAAACTCCGGAGATCTCGGGTCACTTCGAGAGCAATGGGGTGAACTTTTTTCTTGACAACTAAACATATGTATAGTATATTTGGGAAAAAACGAGAGGAGAGGCAATGAACCTAACCCCTCGACAGAGAGAGATTCTGGATTTCGTAAAGGAGTTCACCCTGGAAAGCGGTTACCCTCCCTCCGTAAGGGAGATCGGCCGCCATTTCCGCATCTATCCCAGGGCGGCCTTTGATCACCTCAAATCCCTGGAAAGGAAGGGATATCTGAGGCGGAGACAGACCAAATCCCGTGGCATCGAGATCCTGAATTTCACCGAGAGGAGGCATGGGATTTCCATCCGTGAGGTCCCCGTCTTGGGAAGGGTGGCGGCCGGAAAGCCCACCCTGGCCGTAGAAAATATCGAGGATGTCGTTCCCTTGGCACGGGATTGGGCAGGGGGGGAAGATGTCTTCTTGCTGCAGGTGAAGGGGGAGAGCATGTCTCCCTATATCCTTCCGGGAGATTACGTCTTGGTTCGTTGTCAGTCCTCCGCCGATAACGGCGATGTGGTTGTTGCCCTGATCGACGACGAGGCAACGGTGAAACGACTCTTTCTCAAGGGGGACGAGGTCCTCCTCAAACCAGACAACGAGGCCTGGGAGGTGGTTACGGTAAAAGAGGAGGGTAAGAGTTTTCAGATCCTGGGTAAGGTCACCGGGATCTTCAGGAAGGTGTGAGGCAGGGTGAAGAGGGAAAGGGAAGAGTCGCAGGGCCTGCCCGGGCGGTTTGGTGGAGTTGACGTCTTCGATCGCCTGGACCTGGGAGGATGGGGTCATTCCTCGAAGACCCTCTTCTGGGGAGAGGGAGCAGTGGTTTTGTCCTCCTACCTGGCCGGTCTTGCGGCGGCATCGGGGATGAAGCCGATCTTCGTGGACGGGGCAAACGGCTTTGATCCCTATATTATCTCCCGTTTTGCGAGGAGACATTCCTTGGCTCCGGCTCATCTCCTCAAGGAGATCGTGGTCGCCCGTGCCTTTACCTGCTATCAGCTCTTTACCCTGCTTCGAGAACGATTGGAGGCGATGATAGGTCTCCATCAAAATCCATTAGCCATCCTTCTGGGCCCCATTACCACGCTGCTCGATGAGGATGTTCCCGAACAGGAGGTCAACATCCTTTTACGGGGGATGCTCGAAAAACTCGAGGAGCTCAGCCCGAAGGAACTTCCCTTTCTTTTGCTGCAGCCCCCCGTTCCTTACAGAAGCCGGAGGGGACATCTCTTGAGACGACTCTCCCGCTGGTCGGACGTAGTCGTGCGGGCGGCCAGTGAAGGAGGAAGGTTGAAGCTGGTTTTGGAGAGGCCGTTGATAACGGGGGGAAGGGAGAAGTTCCCGGGATTTCGACGACTTCCACTGAGGGGCTTGGGCAAGAGGGGGTATATCGGTGGGTAGGACGGTTCTCCCCTATAGTCAGGTTTTGGAACGGGAATACAACGAGTGGAAGAAGTTTCGCCGAGGATTGAGAAAGGAGGATCAGAAGGCCTTCGATCGCCTCTTTGACTTAGCGCGCCTTCACGTACAGGCGGGGGTCTATGCCTCCCGTCCCTGGCCTCTGGAGGCGATACTGATTTCCATCCTTTTGGAGCACCACAAGACATTGGAAGAGCTCAGGGCCCGGTGTAAGGTCACGGAGGAGGCGGGCAGGTCAACCTCGCCATCAGGGAAAGGCGAAAGACGTTCAGGGTTAGAGGGGAGAGGCGGAAGGCGAAATGTCAAATGACAAATGCCAAATAACTGATAACGGACACGGACACGACACACGGACACGAAAGTAAATGCCAAATGTCAAAGCTCAAATGCCAAAAGGGAAAATCCAAATGACAAATACCTGATAACGAACACCGAGTGACGGTTCACACAACCCGCTTCACGAGCACGAACAACGGACACGGGCACGAAACACGAACACGAGAGTCAATGT
>CAYFXP010000554.1:0-4721 GCA_964346935.1 uncultured Syntrophobacterales bacterium | reverse complement strand
TGAATACGACGAGGATAATCCCGATTACTTTGTCCTCTTTCATTTTTTCATGCTCAGGCTGTTGAAAACTGATAGGGCCTTCCCCATTGCCTCAGAGATCAGGGAAGGCCCCATCTGCAAGGCCCTACTTCTTCTTCTTGAGCCCGATCTCCTCTGCCAGCTGGCTCCAGGTCTTTGTCGCCTTATCTATGTACGCCTTGTATTTTTTCGGCGAGCGGTACACGACGAGGCTACCGAGGTCGCTGATTTTCTTGTTAAACTCCGGGTCCTTGGATACCTTTTTGAGCACCGCTGCTAGTTTCTTGATGATGGGTTTCGGCGTCTTCAAAGGCGCACAGATACCTCGATTGACCGCAAATTCAATATCTACTCCCTGCGCCTTCATCGTCGGCACATTGGGATGCAACGGGTGGCGTTTGGGTGTGGCGATTGCAAGCCCCTTCAGTTTCTTCGCCTCGAAGTACTTCTTTCCCGCTGCGGGGTTGCTCTCACCCAGGTCGATAAATCCCCCGAGCAAAGCCGCCTGTCGATCAGCCGTCCCCTCGTACCCGACAATCTTGAATTTTATCCCCGCCTTTTGAGCGATCTCCAGTGGGAAGAAGTGACTGGTGGACCCAAGGGTTGCCCCAAAGGTGATCTCCCCCGGCCTTTTTTTGGCATCCGCAATCAGGGCTCTCATGTCATTCCAGGGAGCATCTGCCCGAGCAGCCAACATGGCCGGTGTGCTCGTCATGCTGGCGATGGGAATAAAGTTCGAGTAGTTGAATTCAGCGACCCCAACGATATAGGAGCTGATCACCGATTCATGGGTCGCCGTGAGGGTGTACCCTTCGGGTTTGGCATCTTTTCCCTGCCGGGCCCCCAGGGTTCCCCCAACGCCCGGGACGTTGACGACCACCAGGGGCTCTCCGAGGTATTTCGTTGCATAGTGCGCGACGATTCTCATCAGGGCATCGGTGCCTCCTCCCGCCTTCCACGGAACGATTAACTTAATGGACTTTTCGGGGTATTCTCCGGCGAGGGCACTTCCACTCCACATGGTTATGCAACACAGTGCAAGGGCTACGATGAAAATACGAAAACTGGATTTACACCAAAACCTTGTCATTTTGTACCTCCTTTCTCTTCGTCAAATTTTCGTCTGCTTTTTTACACCCCCTTTCTCTCTCATCGTATTCGTTATTAACGCTCCCTTATACCACATATGCGCACGAAGTCAAAAATTTTTTTGATGGTTACGACAATCAATTTCGCTAAAAAGATGGAATTCCACTTGACAACAGAGCCATAAGGAACTAGCCAAATGGCATCAACCGGGAATTTTGCACTCCGCTGCAAGCCCTTTTGTGGCAAGAACTAGAGCTGCCAAAATGGATCACTATATTTGTATCCATGGCCATTTCTACCAGCCACCCCGTGAGAACCCCTGGCTCGAGGCCATTGAGCTCCAAGAGCCGCCTATCCCAACCACGACTGGAATGAAAAGATCACCCCCACTTCAGTATCTTGGGAGAAAGACTCTCCGCCCGGGTTGAATAGGGTAGCGGAAAACGAAAGGGGCTAGTCATAAGCGCTAGCCCCCGAAATCATTGGCGTCCCCAACCGGATTTGAACCGGTGTTGCCGGCGTGAAAGGCCGGTGTCCTAGGCCAGGCTAGACGATGGGGACTCAATACTTATAATATATCGTGCCTCATGTTCGCTGCACAAGAAAAACAGCATGGTTATTAAACCAAGGAACATCCCCGGAGTCAACCGCCAAATGGGAGGGGTGCCCCCGCGACCAGTAGATCAAAAAAATTCATCTTGAGTGCGAATTTAAAATAATCTGCTATAATTATATTGTTCTTTCAATTAACGGTAATTTGCAGGTCGTCGGAATAGGGGACTTCCGATGGAAATTGACGAGCAGATTAAACTCCTGGAGGAACAGGCAGGGACCATCAGGGACCTCAGAAACCGCAATCACCGGGACTCCCGATTCACGAGCTGGAGGAAAACGACATTAAATCACCTGGAGAATATCTTCGACGAGGGTTCGGAATACGTCCGGAGATTCGAAACGTTGACCTTTCACGAGCCCGGGTTCGGCGTCCCGAGTGGATCAAGGACATCGTATTCGGACATGGGTTCATTCGGGCACGACCTGGACAGGGCGAAAACCATCTTGGAAGACGGTATCGAGGCGCTGAGGCGCTTGAGACCTCCGAAACAAACGCCTAAGACACCCCCAAAAGAGAGCCCCTCTGACGAGCGTCTTCCGGAAGAACCGGCATCGGATGATCTCTTCTTCGAAAAGGCCATATTGGAGAAGACGTTATCGGAAGAACCGTTGGATGAAACGCCACCAGAGGAGGATTTGACCGCGAGGAGTAAGGTGCTGAAGACCTCATATAAGGAGGAGGAACCATCTCTTGAGGAGGTCATAAAGGGCTCTCAGGGGGAGAGCGAGCCTTCCCCCGGGAACCAATCCGTCGAGGAGGTTGTCCGATACGTCTCTTCCTTGCTCTATCACTATGTCTCCCTGGAAGAAAATCCAAAAAAGATGAAAGCACTTCAGGGGCTGCGTGCCGAGTTGGAGAATCCGCAACGGTCGAAAGAAAGGATCGTGCAGGCCCTGAAGGCATCATGGGAAGATGGAAAGGACATACTGATTGACATCATAGCAAGGGTATTTGCCAAGAAACGGTAAGCTGTTGAATACGTGGGATCGAATCAAGAAGGCCGGATGATGCATTCATCCGGCCTTCTTGATTTGCTTCGCTGGAATATATGGTGGGCCGTGCTGGATTCGAACCAGCGACTCTCTGCTTAAAAGGCAGATACTCTACCAGCTGAGTTAACGGCCCTCCTCGCCAACGGTTGAGGGAATGGATTTTTGTTCATTATTATACTCCCTCTCGCCGGGTACATCTATACCGTATTAAAGGGGTTTTTGAGAAAGATGGTCTCATCTCTCTCCGAACCAACTGAAATGAGGATGGCCTCTGTCTCAACGATTTCCTCGAGCCGTCTTATATACCGCTGGGCATTAGCCGGAAGATCCGAAAACCGCCTCGCCCCCCTTGTATCTTCCTGCCAACCATCCAGCTCCTCGTACACTGGCTCCAGCCCCTCCCAAACGGGAATGCTCGATGGAACATGACCGAGGACCTTCTCATTCCACCGATAACCGGTGCATATTGTTATCTTATCGAGGCTGTCCAAGACGTCGAGTTTGGTCAAGGCTAAACCGCTCAGACCATTTACCCTTACGGCATGTTTAACAACAACGGCATCGAACCACCCGCATCGCCGCGGCCTACCCGTAGTGGCACCGTATTCCCCCCCCCTTTCTCGGATCTCCTCCCCCAGGGGGCCTTTCATCTCCGTTGGGAAGGGTCCTCCCCCTACTCTCGTAGTATACGCCTTTGAGACCCCGATTACGGAATGGATATCGGTCGGACCAATCCCCGAACCCGAACAGGCATTTCCCGCTACCGTGCTGGATGAGGTTACGTAGGGATAGGTGCCGTGATCCACGTCCAGCAAGCAACCTTGGGCCCCCTCGAAGAGCAAATTCTTCCCCCTCTTCATCTCCTCGTGGAGGAAAATGGACGTGTCGGCCACGTATCTTCCCAGTTTCTCCCGAAATTCCATGTAATCGCTGAGAATTTGGGCTCCATCCAAAGGGGAGTCCTCAAGCATTTGGGTCAAATAGAAATTCTTTTGGGCAAGATTTTCCTCCAGCTTTTCCCTGAAGATCTCCTCATTGAGGAGGTCAATCATCCTGATCCCACACCGGGCAACCTTGTCCTCATAGGTTGGACCAATACCCTTTCCCGTCGTTCCGATTTTCTTGCCCCCTGATTTGAGCCGTTCTCGGGCCACATCGATGGCCTTATGGTAGGGCATGATACAATGGGCCTCTTCGCTGATGAGGAGTTGAGATTCATCCTGAAAATATCCCCTCTTCTTGAGGGCATCGATCTCCTCGCAGAGGACGCCGGGATCGACTACGACCCCGCTACCAATAATGCATTTCTTCCCGGGATGGAGGATCCCGGAAGGAATAAGGTGAAAGATGAACTTCTCCTCCCCCACCACTAGGGTATGACCCGCATTATTTCCCCCCTGAAAGCGGATAATTACGTGGGCAAACTGGCTGAAGAGGTCAATGACCTTCCCCTTGCCCTCATCACCCCATTGACTTCCTACGGCAACCACATTGGGCATTCTCTCATCCCCTTTTAAAATCAGAGCTCAATATGTTTCACGGATATGATATTGGGCAACTGCCAAAGCTCCCCCATCACCTCTTTCGATATAATCGAATCCAAGTGAAGCAGGGAAATGGCATTACCCCCTGAACTATCGCGGCTAAACTGCATGGTGGCGATGTTGATGTTTCTATTTCCGAGGGCTGTCCCAATATTCCCGATGACGCCGAGCCTGTCATAGTTCTGAATCAGGAGCATATTACCTTTGGGCACCGCCTCGATGCGAAAATCGTTGATCTGGACGATCCGGAAATCCCTGGTGCCGAAAAGGGCCCCCGCTATATAGTTCCGTTCCCCTTTGCCCATCGCCGTAATGGCAACCATGCTGGCGAAATCCTCAGCCGTGGTGGACTTGGACTCCCTCACCCTGATACCCCTATCCTTGGCTATGATTGAGGCATTTACGAAATTAACCACTTCCCCCATATACGGAGTCAACAATCCCCTCAACACAGATACGGTA
>CAYFXP010000553.1:0-5114 GCA_964346935.1 uncultured Syntrophobacterales bacterium | reverse complement strand
GGGAGTGTAATCTAATCGATAGGGAAATAGAGGAATACCCAGAGGACCTTAAAGAACAGGTCGTACGCCTATCCGACTGGATACGAGAACTCATTCAGCTCTATCCCACCCAAATCCAGGTCAAGGTAATCGACGCCCTCTCACCCTTGGGGTTATACAAAAAGCTCCGTTATCGCATTAAGAAATTCCCCACTTTTATCGTAGATCGTCGGGAGACCTATTCTGGGTGGGACAAAACAGCTCTGGAGGCAATCCTCAACCAACATCTTCAGCTACGCGCTGCTTAGACTCACGAGGTACGGTGATTCTTATTCAATCTCGTGATATTTCTCATACTCCTCGAGGGGAATCTTCCCGGTAAACATGGCCTTCAGATCAGGCCAATTCTTCTTAATAAATACGGCGAAGTATACGTGGCCAATGATCAGCCCGCCTAGGGAAGCGGTAAGGAAATCATGTAGGATTCTGTTGAAAAAGATGAAATCCCAGCCGAACCCGAAGAGGCGGAAGGGAATCAAGTGCCTAAGAGGCTTCCAGAGAATAAATCCGGTAAGGGTTAAGGCTAATAGGTTCGCAAAAAAAGCCCAGTGAACGAGGATCTGGGCCGGATGATACTTTCCCAGCTTCGGATATTCCCCTGTCAAACCGTAGAAGTTCGTGATGATAGTAATTAACCTCCGTTGTTCTGCCCTCCCAAACCATAGATTTCCCAGACGGTCCAAGAAAAAAGCAGCGTGAATGATGTGGAAGCCGACTCCCGCCAGAAATAGAGGGACGAACCACATGTGTAACTTGAACCATGTGGCTGTGGGAATATTCAAGGAGGCAAAGAGGTACGGGGCATAGATAGCAAGACCCGAAATCAAGAGAAAGAAGACGCTAAGGGCATTGAACCAATGAAAAATCCTCTGGGGGACAGTGTATCTCTTTACTTCTTCTCCCATTCTCCCTCTTTCCCCCGGGTCCTAGCTCTCCTCCGTCTCAGTAGGTACAGGCTGCCTGAAAGCCCTTCGGGCAGCGTGGACGAGGCAAAAGAGTACGGCAATGCCGAGAATGGCGAAAAAGATGTAGTCATTCAAACGATAGAGATTATAATCCGCCATTACCATGGATTGAATGGACGAAGGTTCCATCCCCGTTATCCTCTCGTCTCATTTTGGTAAAATGTCGCGGTCTTTAAGTTCGTCGGCCACTTCCTTAAGATCCACCTCTTCTAGCTTTCGCCTCGTGGGAACCCCGGTAGCCATATCCCAACCACACAGATCGTAGAGCTCGTCCTTAGCCCTCTCCAAATCCTCTCGGGTGTATTTTCGGCCGGCCGCGTCGGGATTTGTGTGGTATTTTTCAAAGAGGACATCGTCCTGCCGGGTTCTCCCATCTCGGCAGGCAATAGCCCGTTCCAATGAACACAACATATCCCCATTCCTGTAGGACTCCTCTTCGGACATATCGTGCCCCGTGACGGCAGAATAGAGGCGACTCTCAATGGATGTATCCCCCACATGGTCTGCCGTATTCGGGTTGAAGATGAAGGGGAAGGGGATGTCGCAGACAACATAACTGTCTTTTAAGATAGACCTTTCCTGGTGTCTCTTTACCAGTTGTGGTGCCCACTCCCAGTTTAGGGCCTTCCCATCTTCGGTTATGAAATCAGCTGCCTTCTCAGAACCATAGGCATACTTCATCACCGGCCTCAGGATGGGGGTGAGATCTTCCGGCACCGCCGTACGCGCATTCTGCCCAATGGTAAAGGCGGCCCCCCACAATTGGGACATAAGATTATGAGAGGAAAACACATCCCGATTATCCACTGCCCAGAGCAGTGCCAGGTAGGACAAGGCATAACCAGTCGGGAAGCCGCCCAAATAGCCCCAGTGCTCCCGGTATCCACCAAATCCTCCACCCCGCGTATAGTACATCTCCATGCGTTTCTCGGCCTCTCCCCCGATCTCCATGGCCGCCCTTTGACCTCCTTCCGCAAGAAGATTCCCAAAACCCTCTCTATAGGCAATCTTGCGGAGGAGCTCGTAGATAAACCTCTTGCTTCCTATTTCCTCCAGGGGAAGACCAGTCTCCTCCTCGGTCAATAGACCGTCCCGGTAACAGTCATGCAACCATGGGAGGATGGCCATTACATCATAGGCGTTAATGCCAAAGAGGTCCGCCATCTTGGCCGCCTGCCATGTTACCTTGCTATATCCCTTTTCGTAGTCGTAAACCGTGGATTCCATGTACATGTATGCTTGAGCGCAAAGTGCCACCCCACTGGTTATATCCGGCCCCCTGACGCTGGCCCGACAAATCACGGGACAGGCGAAGCACCCATCAAGCGCCCGGCTATAGCCGGAAGAGGGATCGTTTACCAGATCCATTAGCTCTCCAGGCGCCTCACCCAGAGACCCTCGCCCGTATCCGCCCCCCCATATGTTGTATTTGAATTCCGGTTCCTCAGGTTTAAAGGGGTCTCCATGGGCCGACTTTCTGGCGAAAAGGTTATTTACATAGTCGACAATCTCCATGAGCTGCTTAGGTTTGGCTGCCCTCACGTGGCCCGTTCCCCTGGCGGCAATGGCCTTGAGGTTCTTGGACCCCATTACTCCGCCAAAGCCACACTGCCCCGATGCGTCGCCGGTGTCGGTAAGGATGATGGCAATCCGGCTTTTTTTCTCCCCTGCCATACCAATGGTCATTACCCGAGTGTTTCGGCCGTGGATACCCCAGATCTCTTCTTGGGCCCGGTAGGTATCCAGTCCCCATAGACGGGTGGCATCCAAAATCTGTGCTCTTCCATCATTGATCCATAGGTAGACGGGTTTGGGGGATTTGCCCTGTATGATGATGGCGTCATATCCCGCCCACTTGAGCTCGGGAGCCCAGTGACCTCCTACTCCGGAACGGCAGTACGATTCTACGGGGGCAGTTTGAGGGGCTTTCCCCATGACCATAAACCTCCCGGAGGTCGGTGCCAGCGTACCCTGCAAAGGACCCGTGGCAAAAACCAGGCGGTTATCGGGATCGAATGCTCCTACCTCTGGAGGAACCTCGTCCCAGCAGATTTTGGCCCCCAGGCCCCTCCCCCCCAGGAACTTCGGCAGGTAATCCGAGGTCGGCATCTCATAGGTCTTCCCTTCGGTGAGATCGACCCTCAGGATATTGCCAACCCAGCCGTAGGTTTTCACGCCATTAAACCCCTTCAATGATTGGATAGCCGATCCTCAGACCTACTTCAGACTTCTCAAACCGCAGTGCTCCAGTCGGGCAATACCTGACACATTTGGGATTCCCAAAACAGAGATGACATTTGATGGAGATGCGTTTATCAGGATCAAATCTGGGCCTCGGCAGGACAAAATAGCGATCGCAGGCTTTCAGGCATTTCTTGCAACCGATACAAACCCTTTCGTCTATGACCCTGGCATACGTCCCTGACTGTTTATCAACCTGAAGCGCAGTAACGGGACAGGCCCGAAGACACACTGGGTCAAGACATTGAAAGCAAACCCTCGGCTGATAATTCCCTCCCATGTAGTCCTTATCCAGTATTACGCGAGAGAGGGAAGCGGCATTTCTTCCGTCGCTATTGAAATTGGAACACACCGCCTCGCAGGTTCGACAACCAGAGCACACCGACCTATCGGCCAAAACGGCACCTCTTGCCAGGGCAATGCGTGTTCCGTCGGGAAACGTAATGATATCCAGTACATCCCCTATTGCAACGGCCGTAATAAGGGAAACAATTCCGACTGTGCCATTCCTCAGGAATTCACGCCTCGTGACGGGGTCTGAAAGGAAATGGCCGGTTTTCTCGGTGCCGTTCGAAATCCCCACGTGACTCTTACCGTTTTCCTCCACCATTAAATCCGGCCCTTTTCAGGAGCGACCAATGGTGATCGAGCAATAGTTTTCTATTGTTTTACAGGTGCGCAAAGATGTTACGTCGCAGGTGGCGAGAAGTATGGCCTTGCTGGGATCGGACCGTAGGTCTCATTGGCTCCTTTGACGACGAGCTTATAGTAGTACTTGGATTCAGAACCCAAGCTCTTGTCCAGGTATACATATTTCCCTTTCCTTTTGTCGTACGGAACCGTTGCAATTTCCTCATACGGTCCTTCAGCAAAGGTATCACTCCGAAGTATTTGAAAACTTACTTCATTTTTGAAAGGGGTTTTTATCCCCCAATTCAGTTTTACCGCACGGTAAAGGGATTGAGCCTTGAAACCCGAAACAGATGCGCCCGGTGAGTCATCCCCCGCGAACGTCCCCATGGGAAGGGTAAGGAGGATCATCATGATGGCGATACATAGATATTTCATCGTGCTCCCCGACTTTGCGAATTATTGAAGGCAAAAGATCAAAATAGCCCCACCCACCTCAAGATTGAAAGCCAATACCGGGGTGGGTGAGGCTGTTCAAACAGGAAAACGTGTTTACAGGACCAGTAATTTGATGTCGGCATCGCTTTTGGCATAGCCGACGCCCAGTTTAACCGCCTGAGCTACCTGATTGACATGCCAGGCGTCCATGGTGATCTTGTTTTGCGTTTTTGGATACCATTCTTGCAGGATCTTGATCCCGGTTACGTCATTGGCCACCTGATCGCCGGAGGCGACGATAAACCCGGGCTTCACCAGTTCGCCATGAGACGGCCCACCGCTGATAAATGACCTTCGCCCGTCCATGATAATGAGGTCGGGGTGGAAGGGCAGATTGATCTCCGCCGCCTGTTGACCAACGAAGATGTGATTGAAGTTGTGGAGATGGGCTCCCCTATCGGCACGATGGAGTATTCCTACCGATAGTTTCATGCTCATGGTGATGTGGCCCAGGAAATGGGTCTTCATGATGGGGGTATAGATGACCTTATCGTAATTACGAAGATCCGCAGGGTATCCAACAGTCCCATCGCCTCCACCGAATCTCCCCAAGAATTCCGCCTTCTCGTTGGTGATGTTCATCCACTTCATCTTATCCCAGTCCTTGAGTACGACGCCGTTGTCGCTGCAAACCCTATCATAGCCAACCTTTTTGATGACCCTTTCCGTGGGTCCCCATGGTCCGCACGTATCGGCTACCGTCAGATTGGTATATCCCTCGTCCTGGAGCACTTTGATAAG
>CAYFXP010000552.1:0-2903 GCA_964346935.1 uncultured Syntrophobacterales bacterium | reverse complement strand
TTGTCCCATGCATGATCGCCTCCTTATCCTCAGGTATTGGGAGACCCTGCTCTCTGAGGTACTCCAGGGCCTGTTTATAGTATGCATCCTGTTTGTGCTCTTTCAAATGCGTTAGGTGTGCCTTTACGGTGTTCATGCCTTGCTTTACGACGTTCTCCATCACCTTGCGCTCGTCATACTCCTCTGCTTCCCGTTCCTCGATGGTTATGGCGTCCTCCGGACAGTGGCCAAGGCAGGCTCCCAGCCCGTCGCACAATAAGTCACTAACCAGCCTGGCCTTGCCGTCGATGATTTGGATGGCCCCTTCAGGGCAGTTGGGTATGCAGAGCTCGCAGCCCGTACATTTCTCCTCGTCAATCGTGATGATGTTCCGTTTCATACTTCGCTCCTCCTTTGTCAGCGTGAAATATGGTTTTTGGTCCCCTTGACGATAATAATGTCGGATTCTGGATATAAACGCCTTGACTCAAGTCAAGAACTCTTAACTTTTTTTCGGCTACGGGATTTCTCGCAAAAACCCCAAAGACAACTAAAGATCATTCGATTACTCGTTAGGCCTGCACTCTGATCAGCTGATAAGCCTCGATCATCGGGACGTTTGGGCCATTTGCTGACACACTCACCATTAGCTCTTGTTGATGGCGTGTTGCTTTTATGGTTAAATACACCTCATTTAACCTTCTGCCCGCTAGATGTGGAGATACATCATATCGAAGGGTATTCTGGATGATGAACGAAACTAGCCAAAAAAAGCTCACTATCCATGGAATCATCGGCCTCGGCATCTTAATCGTGGCAGAGGTTATGATGTTCAGAGGGGTTGAGCCCTTCGTCTCATGGTTCTACTGCTTCGCATGGTGGTCGTATATCTTGATCGCCGACAGTATCATTTACAGAATCAAAGGGAATTCCCTCCTGATGAACCGGACCAAGGAGTTCTTGCTCCTGCTGCCCTGGTCCATTGCCGTATGGCTTTTCTTCGAACTGGTAAACCTCGCCCTGAAAAACTGGTATTACATCAACATTCCCAGAAACACTACCATGAGGTGGATCGGCTATATGGTCGCATACTCCACGGTTCTCCCCGGGATTTTCGAGACCATGGAGCTGCTGGAAAGCCTTGGCTTTTATCGAGGACTCTCGGTTCCCGCGATTCCGGAAAGCCGGAAGTGGTACATCCCCTTCTGGATCGTGGGGGCAGTGTTCCTCGTCCTCCCCATCATCCTGCCCAAATACTGCTTTCCCCTCATCTGGGGGTCTTTTGTTTTCCTCCTGGAACCTATCAACCACCGCTTTGGGGGGAAATCGCTCATGCGAGACTGGGAGCGGGGGAATCCATCGAAATTCCTGCTTCTCCTCACGGCCGGACTCGCCTGCGGTCTTTTTTGGGAATTCTGGAACTTCTGGGCTCGGTCAAAGTGGGTATATACCGTCCCCTTCTTCGACGAACTGAAGGGGTTCGAGATGCCCTTTTTGGGATTCCTGGGCTTTCCTCCCTTTGCCGTTGAGTGCTATGTCATCTATAACTTCATTTCGCTCTTCAGGCATAAAAGGGGCTGGGAACGGGATCAGTACGGCCTCAACCTGGGGCAGAGGACCAGACCCATGGCCATTGCCGTAAGCATTGTTGGACTGGCCTTCTTTTACCCGTTCGTTTTTCATTCCATTGACACCAAGACGATCAACTCCTATGTCGCCAGGGTTTCAGACCTGAACCTGATCGAGCCCGAATATCAGGAAAAGCTCGAGCAAATGGACCTCCACACCATTGACGATCTCTTCCAAAAAATCAAGGACCCCCAGGGGCGAAAGGAATTAGGGGAAAAACTGGGAGTCTCCGACGAACAAATCTCGGAGTGGGCCGAGTGGTGTCGTCTGATTCTATTGAAGGGCCTGGGCGCCAAGAATTTCCTTCTCCTGGAGAAACTCGGCGTAGATGACGTCCAAACCCTGGCTTGGCAGGAACCATCCAACCTCTATGAGAAGCTCGTTCGAGCAAATGAAGCTGACCCCAGTACTTCCCAGCCCATTGATGTGGCCAAGGTGAAGGTCTGGATCAGGGCGGCAAAGAAAAAGGAAGGCCTTCTTTAGGAAGCAAAACTAGGCAATCTGTGTCTCTTTAGCGCGAATAGAGAACTCCTATATTCGATAAGGAATTTCAACGGAGGGATGTTTACCGGGATCAAAATCCTTAGTATTTCGTGTGTAAAACCTTAGATGGTGCCGGATTGCAAGAGCTGCCTGAAGGGCATCAGGCAACTTCCAGCCGTAAGTACGTCTCAGATCTACAGCCTCGTCGGCTACGGTTTTATCAATGGGGAGAGTTTCGTACTGATCCAAAAAAGCCTTGACCAAAGCTATCTTGGGGCTCTCAGATCCCACTAAAATCTCTGCCCGTGTAATTCTCCAGCCACCGCTCATCCTTCTCCGGTACTGTAATGATCATCCTTTTGGTCGCCATCCAATTCCTCCAGAATTTTTGACATATATATGTGTACATATCGTCATGTCCTTGGTCTCTCAAATTCTTTCATCTAGAGACCCAATTTTGGTGTTACTCAGACAGTTTTATTAGAATCCCCGTCCTTTTGGCATTTCGGATAACGAGGTCCAGACCTATCCATGCCAGCCCGAGGTAGACCGAGGTTAATCCAAATCCCTTAACCAAAAAACCGTTGAGATCGCTGGAGAAACCATAGAAGGAACGAAAATACTCCAGGAAATAGGTTAGGGGGATAATTTTTGCCACTGCCATGATAGGTGCGGGAAGCATAGAAACGGGATAGTAGATCCCGCAGATCAAGAGCATCAGGCTCACCAGGGACCATGCCGCAACCTCGGCCTTGTGTCCGAAGACCAGGACCAGGATGCAGACGGCTATTCCCACGAGCACCGAGGTAAGG
>CAYFXP010000551.1:0-2273 GCA_964346935.1 uncultured Syntrophobacterales bacterium | reverse complement strand
GCGGAAAAAGAGCTCTGAGCGGATTCCGGTTCTGCGGTGTTGCAGCGGTGCAGTCGGAACCCTTTGACCCCACTGCTCCGTTTGTGATACAAATGGAGACCAAGGGATGTATGTGCCTATACCATTGGGAGGGGAGATATCATAAATGGCTAAGGGCTATATTTACGAGCATGTGGTCATCCCCCGTGACGTAACGGATCAATCGATCGTCTACGACATGTCCTACATAGAATTGGCGTGCACAGCACGGGAGCGGATGATTTTCGAACACATGGAGAGTCGGCCTCACATCGTTACGGCTGAGACCTATTTGCGCTATATAACCCCGGCCTTCCTGTACGATCGGCTTGAGATTCGGGTGACGGTGGGTGATTATAACGTTGGGAAGGGGCGGGTTAAGCTGGATTTTCGTTTCAGCGGCAAGGCGACCGGGCAGATGTTAGCAGAGGGGTATCAGGTCATCTTCTTCTACGACTGGAAGAGCGGCAAGCGGATTCCCATACCGGATGAGTTCCTGAAGCTGGTCGACATCGGAACGGTGGAGAAACTGTGAGGTTCCCCGGCCAAAGGGGCAAAGATAGATGGTTTGAACGGAGAACATCCATGAAAAAAACGCTCATCGCATTCGGCTTCCTGGTGTTCATCTGGAATGTGAACATGGTCGCCATTTCACATGCCCAGGAACAAAGGGGTCGGCAATCCCCGCTCTTTGATGAAGCAATGAAGGTCTGGCAAGGCGAGTATTCCACAGGGGATCTGCCCAAATGGGAAAAGAGGCTCAAGAAGCTCAAATCCAATGATAAATGGCTCGGAGTAGCTCTCTGCTACAACGTGATCGGCGCGATTCACGATCAAGAGGGCAATTTCAAGGAGGCCCTGAAGCACTTCAATCAATCCATCGAGATAACTCGTAAGCATCGCTTTGAGAAGCTCACCGCGAGGAACCTGCTATGGATCGGGGGAATTCAGTGGTACCAGGGACGCGGCGATGAGGCCCTCAAGAGCGCGAGGGAGGGCGTGGAGATTGCACAGAGGACGGACATGCCGGGCGTGACGGGACACGGGCTGCACCTGCTCAGCTCCATTTCCCGCAGCAAGGGTCGTTATCGGGAGGCAATGGACTATGCGGAGCAAGCGCTTCAAATAGGGAAGAACAGTGGAAACAATTTCCTGATGATGATTTGCCTCTACGACCTGGGCTTGATTCACCGATACCAGGGGAACTTTGAGAAGGCCAGAGACCATTTTACCCGTTCCCTGGATCTCGCCAAGGGATTGCAGAATGGAAAATGGATGGCTTTCAACTTCGCCGAGCTGGGGGATATGTGCTCTCGCCAAAAGGACTACCGGTGCGCCCTGGAGAATTATCGGCAGGCAACGGAGCTCTTTGGGTCCTTGAACAACAAGAAGGGCCTTGCCATGACGATCAATAAATCAGGTATAAACTATCTCCATATGAGAAACCCGAAAACGGCTCTTACCTATTTCGAGAAATCCCATGACCTCGCGAGGGATATGGGGATGAAACCCCTTGTCGCCTGGAACTCCCTGCACATGGGAATGGCCCTCAACCGAATGGGAAGACTGGAGGACGCCTTGGCGAAGACGGACGAGGCCATTGCCCTCTACAAGGAGGTCGATATCCCCGATCCGCTTCGGGCGTGCTATTTCATGAAGGGGGCCCTCCTGGAAAAAAAGGGGGACATTCCCGGGGCGGAGAAGAATTACGCGGAGTCGGTGAAGATTCTCGAGTCCCTCAGAGAGGATGTGGCCGGGGGCGAGGAGGAGATGGTTGCCTTTGTGGAAATGAGGGGCCACTCGTATCAGAGGCTCGTCGCCCTTCTCTTGAAACAGGGCAAGATCGCTGAGGCCCTGGAATACCTCGAGCGAAGTCGCTTACGGAACCTCCGGGATCAATTCGACCAGTTGGCCCCCCGACTCAGTGACGAAGGAGAAGAAGAGGCCAAGGCCAGGGAGAAAGCGCTCAGGGAGGAGATCGAGGCTGCCAGAACCCAGCTCGTGGAGGAGAAGTCAAAGCCCAAGGAGGTTCAAGATGGGGCAAGAATAGCCCAGCTGGAGACCAGGCTGAGCGAGAAGCGGCAGCAGTATATCGAGTACATCAACGACCTGAGGGACAAGTTTCCAGAGCTGGCCTCCCTTCTGGCGATCCAGCCCGACAGCCTGATAGACCTTCAAGGCTTGCTTCCACCCGAGGTTGCCATCATCCAGTATCTGATCCTGGCGGAGGGATTGTACACCTTCATCGTTACCCG
>CAYFXP010000550.1:0-3303 GCA_964346935.1 uncultured Syntrophobacterales bacterium | reverse complement strand
ATGATGTACCATGCTAGTTTTCCCCTGGAGTTCAACGACAAAATCCTCGGAACCCTGACCGTGGCGACGGATAAGAGGGAAACACTGACCAGGCATAAGATGGATTTCCTGGTGGCCTTAACCCGGCAAATCTCGGTGGCCGTGGGAAATAGAGAGCTTTTTGATAAGATCTGCCAGGCCAAGAGCGAGTGGGAGAATGCCATCGATTCCATCTCCGATCTCCTTCTCATCTGTGATGATGAATTTCGTATCCTCAAGTCCAACAAAGAATTATTCGACCGTTACGGTTACCTTCTGGAGGATGTGGTGGGTCGGGGTTGCGATGAAATATTCTATAATGAAGAGGCCTTTCGCATATCGTTGTACGACTATAAGAGAATGGTACGGGGAGGAATGTCTTTTGTCGAGGAAGTTGAGAGTCCTCGGTATGATGGGATCTTTAATATTACCATTTCGCCTCTTCTTAACATGGAGAAGCAGTTAATTGGTTCCATCCATGTCATCAGGGAGGTTACAGAGACGCGGCAGTTGGAAAAGGAGAAGAAGGACCTGTGGAATCGGATGAGGTGTATTGCTGATGGTCTCGTGGAACTCGACGAAAGGGGCTCGATCCGAACATGGGATCAAGGGGCAGAATCCCTTTTGGGCTATTCCGAAAGGGAGGTTAAGGGGAAGTTCCTCGATAAGGCTATCCTTCCCGGGGAATTCAGGGAAACCTATGAGCAGGCCGTTGCCCGCGTTTGCGCCGATGGACATGTGGAAGAGATCGAAACTGAGGGCTTGGCAAAGGATGGAAGCATCATCCCATTGAGCCTTACCCTTGGAGCCAAACACAATCATCGTGGAAAGATACTCGGCGTAATGGGATTTATTCGCGATATCCGGGAGAGAAAGGAGAATGAGGAGAGGGAGATTCAGGCTGCTAAAGACTTGGCTATGGAAGGAGTGGTGAGAAAGGTAGGGGATTTCTTCGAAAATATCCTCGATGATATCCTGGATCGGCTCGATCTTGAGACCGAGGATTCAGGCAAAGAAGTCCGGGGGGTGGACCTCAAGGGAGTTGAGGACGCCGCGCTCAAGGGTCTGACCATGGTAAAGAAGCTGGGGAAGTTCTCCAAGGAGGGGGCTGAAGAGGCATTTGGTCGTGTGAACACCCAGCATCTCTTCGGGGAATTGATCGACCTTGCAAATGAGAAATGGGCAGAGGATATCGAGGCAAAAGGCATCCGGATTGAAGTCAGCGAGGATCAGCGGAAGCTTCCTCCAATCCATGGGAACAAAAACGAATTGAAGGAGGCATTCCTCCATATCATTTCCAATGCCATGGAATCCATGGGTCCGGGCGGGATACTATCGCTGAAATCCCGAACTGATCGCCAGTGGATCACCATCGCTATCAAGGATACGGGGATCGGGATGGGGTCGAAGCAGAAGAGGAGGGCCTTTGACCCCTTCTATTCCGGCAAGGGACCGGAGAGGGAGGGATTGGGCTTGACCCTATCGCAATGGATCGTGAGGAGGCACGGCGGCGATATTTCCATCAAGAGTAAAACACATCACGGTACAACCGTAATGGTAAGGCTTCCCACTTCAAGGGAGGAGGCATTGGAAACTCGGTGAAGGGGCTATTCTTCCTCTTTGCGCCTTCCTTATAGCTCAAGCTGGAAATGGATACGGATCATACGATGTATACCGTCGCCCCTTCACGCATTGAAGCGAATCAAAATGGCTTTCAAGACACCACCAGCGACGGTCCTTGCCTTATCGGAAATAGAATAGCAGGGGGCCCTCTTATGCCTTGGATCTATATCGCCAGCCTTCATCATTTCCCTGACGCGGGTTCCATCCCGTAATATCCCCCTCAGCACCCCGTCGATCCCCGCCTTAACGGGGAAGTCCTCCACAGTGGCAACGACTTCCCCTTCTTTCACCTGATCCCCGATCTTCTTATGAGGCCTGAATACACCCTCGGTCGGAGCCCGAAGGACCCGTTCCTCCGAAAAACCCGATATTTCCCCGGGTATCCCCGTATTGGGTTCGGCTTCCCCATCAAAGATGAGACGGCCCAAATCGTGACCTCGTTGGGTTTCGATCACCACGTGAACATTGCGCCCCGCGGTAAAACCCGGGCCCAAGCCGATCACTAAAGGGGCATCGGTTATCCTCGTACCGAGGTTTTTCTTGGCCACGATGGCATCCACCAGGACATGGGGCTTCAAGACATCCATTGATTTCGCCTCGGGATCGATCAACAAGGGGATGACTCCCTCGTTCCACGTATGATGGATTTCATCTGCCGTTTGCGCGTATTTGGCCACAACTCCCTCGACGTGCTTCTTTCCTTCGTAGATGGCCTCGGAGAATGAGACCTCACGCCTCACCGCCAGGGGTTGGGAAATCTCAGTCATCCAGACCTTTAAATGGGCCTGCCAAAGGGTGTGGGCTACGCCCGTCGCCATTTCGCCCGCACCTCTAACCAATACGAGGAGGTCTTTCAACGGATGATCACGGGCCACCGTCATCTTGAAATCCCCTTCCGAGGATGCCTGCAGATCTATATTCCTCCCAGGAATCGATGTCAGTAACGACGGCTTCCGATTCTACCTCGACCTCGAAGATGTCCTCCGGGTGAAGATTGAGGATGGGCTTGCACCCTACATCCCCGGTGAGACTCTCCATCTCCCCCTGGTAGCGGTGGCGATTCAGTATTACGGGGTGGCCTCTCTCCCCCTTGTAGGAGGGGAGAACGATTCCATGGGGATTTTTGTGGTAGGTATCGATGAGATGATCGATCAAATCCCTTTCGATGGAGGGTTGGTCGGCCAGTGCGATTAAGATGGCTTCGCACTGTGGACTTACCAGCCCGAGACCTCGTCGAATGGAGGTGCTCATACCCATTCGATAGTGAGGATTGGTGACGGCCTTCAGCTTTCTCGACCCCAATTTCTTCACGATCGTCCGGGCCTGATAACCGAGGACCACGATCAGCTCATCGATTTTCGATGCCAGAAGGGTGTCCACGGATTTCTCGATGATGGTATATGACCCCCATTTCAAGAAGAGTTTCGGCCGGCCCATCCTCTTGGACTCGCCTGCGGCCAGAAGAATGCCTGAAATCATAAGGGATCCAGCGGAAGGTCCACTAGTCGATCTTAATCTCTATCCGCTGTGGGTCCTCGCCGCCCTTGAGGGAAGAGATCATTCCCTTGATGGTGCGGATCAAGAATCTCTTCACGAAGGAAGAAAGGGGGATGTGTCTTCCGTTTATCCTCAGGGAAATCCGTTCCCCTCGGTCCCCCTTCA
>CAYFXP010000549.1:0-4614 GCA_964346935.1 uncultured Syntrophobacterales bacterium | reverse complement strand
AATTGAACTAACACCGTAAAGGGCGGATTTTCCCATCTCAAGAGCCTCTTGTCCGTAGTTTATTGCCTTTTGAACCGCACTCGCCCTGAAGATGTTCACGCCGGGCCCCTACTCTCCTTGGCTCCCGGCATTTTTACCGGTTTTTCCTGCCCCCATTAACGTCTGCAAAATTCCTACCGTTCCCAGCGATGGCCAGGTCCTCGCGCAGGCTGAGGCTAAGGTTAAGGCTGAGGAAAAACGAGTGCTCAGGCTGTAGCACTCCCTTTTTTATTGGTCTTTTCCTTACCCATAGCCTGAACCTCAACCTCAATTCCTTAACCCTTAACCTAGAGCCTTCGGCCCTCTTCCCCCTTGCATTATGGCTCCAGTTGGTATATGAAGCTGTTGGAAGGATTCCGGCTGAAGGCATCGAGGAGGGAGGCAGTGGCCGAAGGGAAGCATATTGTCCAGGCCATAACGAAACCGCTGCAGTTCGCCTCAAAGAACGGATTCGCCAACCTGCCTCAGGTTAAGGGGCTGGAGAAACTCATCTCAGGCCTTGGTAACAAGGCGCTTTCTCTAGAATTGGCTCCGGCCCAAAAGCAGTTGTTCCGGGAGCTGCTGGAGGTCTTCACGGGTTTCGAACGTGCGTCGATGGAAGAGAAGAAAGAGCGCATCGCCCGATCCATGAGGATCATGATGGAACTGCAAAAGGTTGAGGCTGAGGGGGAGGGGAGAAAGGAGAATGAAGAATTAAGAATTAAGGGTGAAGAGGTAAGGAGAGAGGGTGAGGCTCAGGAGAAGGAGAAGGCCGAGGGCGAGTCGCCAGAGGTTAGAGGAGGGAGGTTAGAGGCCGAGGATAAAGGGAAGGGTGAGGTTAAGGCTGAGGTTGAGGAGAAGGGGAAGGTTAAGAGTAGGGCCCGAGCGCTTTCACAACCAATTCAGTTCGTCAAAGGGGTGGGCCCGAGGATCGCAAAGAAGCTGGAGAAGAAGGGCATAAGGACCATAGAAGATGCCCTCTATTTTTTGCCCCGGAGGTATGAGGACCGCCGGGTCATCAAGAAGATCTCGGAGATTCAGGCGGGGAGGGTTGAGACGGTATTGGCCGAAATTCTGTTGGCGGCAACCGCTTTGTATAAGGGGAATAGGAAAAGGGTATTCGAGGTAATCGTAGGGGATGGAACGGGGAACCTTACCCTGAAATGGTTTCACGGCAGCGAGGAATACCTCAGAGGCCGCTTCAAGAAAGGGCGGAGGGTTATCGTATCCGGGGAGGTAAGGCTGTTCAAATATCAGAAGGAAATTCATCATCCGGATGTGGAAATAGCCGATTATATCGAGGATGACCCGCTCCATTTCAAGAGGATCGTACCCATTTACTCGGAGCCCGAAGGGCTCTATCAGAAGACGATTCGAAAAATCATGAAGGGCGTTGTTGACAACTACGCCGGTGGGCTTAGCAGCCCAATCCCGGGGGATATTATCCAACGCCGGAAGCTGATGGATTTCGGGGAGGCTGTCCGACAGGTCCATTTCCCTCCAGAGGACGCCCCCTTGGAGCAGTTCAACCTTCACCGATCCGATGCGCACAGGCGCATTGTCTTCGACGAATTCTTCTTCCTGCAATTGGGGCTGGCCGTCAGGAGGAGCGCAGTTAAAGGCGAGGAGGGGATTCCGTTTCAAATCCTCCACGGGCATACGGGGAGATTGCTCCAATCCCTTGATTTTCGCTTGACCCCCGCCCAGGCGCGAGTTCTCTCGGAAATCGAGGAGGATATGAGACAGCCCCACCCCACGAGTCGGTCACTTCAAGGTGACGTGGGGAGCGGAAAGACCATTGTAGCCCTGATGGCGGCCCTTATCGCGGTGGAAAATGGCTACCAGGCGGCCTTCATGGTTCCCACGGAGATTCTGGCGGAGCAACATTTCCTGAATATCCGACGGATCATTGCGCCATTGGGAGTTCAAGCGGTGCTGCTGACCAGCAGCATAAAAGGTTCGGAAAGGGAGGAGATTCTGCATGCCATCACCTGTGGCGAGGAGCATATCATTATAGGGACGCACGCCCTCATTCAGGAGCACGTCCTTTTTCACAGGCTCGGCCTGGTGGTCATCGATGAACAGCATAAGTTCGGCGTCATCCAGCGGGCAACGTTGCGGAGGAAGGGGACAAACCCCGATGTGCTGGTGATGACCGCCACCCCTATCCCACGAACCTTGGCCCTTACCCTCTACGGGGATTTGGCCATCTCGGTAATCGATGAATTTCCACCGGGAAGGGTTCCCGTGGAGACGAGGCTCTATTACGAGAAGTCGAGGTCCAAGGTTTACGGGCTGGTAAAAGAGGAGGTCCAGAGGGGGAGACAGGTATTCTTGGTATATCCCCTCGTCGAGGAATCCGATAAAGTGGATCTCCTGGATGCCACCCAAATGGCCGACCATCTGCGGAGAGATGTATTCCCCGAGTTCATGGTGGGCCTGATCCACGGCCGGATGAAGGGGGAGGAAAAGGAAGAGGTGATGGTGAAGTTCAGGGATGGCAAGATCGATATCTTGGTGGCCACCACCGTGATTGAGGTGGGCATCGATATTCCCAATGCCTCTCTGATTTTGGTGGAGCATGCCGAGCGATTCGGGCTCCCCCAGCTCCACCAGCTCAGGGGCAGAATAGGAAGGGGAAAATACCCCTCCAAGTGTCTGTTGCTGGCTCAATATCGGAGATCCGAGGAGGCCAGGCGAAGGTTGAGGGTGATGGAGGAGACCACCGATGGGTTCCGAATTGCGGAGGAAGATTTGACCATACGGGGACCCGGGGATTTCCTCGGCACGAGGCAATCGGGTCTTCCGGATTTTCGCGTTGCCAATATCCTTCGGGATGGGAAAATTCTCAACGAGGCTCGACAGGAGGCCTTCTCGCTGCTAGAAGGAGATCCAGGTCTCTCCCAGCCAGACCATGGGCCTTTGGCGATAACCCTCAGGGAGAGGTGGAAGGGACGACTTGAATTGGTTCGTGTTGGGTAGGGGGATAGCATGAGAGAGATTCGTGTTGGGCTGATTGGATGGGGAACCGTGGGTTCAGGGGTTGTCAAGATCATCCGGGAAAATGGTCCGGTCATTGAAAGGCGTCTGGGATCGAAGCTCATCGTGAAGCGGATTGCGGACATCGACCTGGAGACCGAGAGGGTGGTGAAGGTGAACCGGAAGGTATTGACAGAACGCGCCGACGAGGTGATCGAGGACCCGGAGATCGATATCGTCTTGGAACTCATCGGAGGTATGGAACCGGCTCGATCTTACATTCTCGAGGCCTTCAGGCGCGGAAAGCACGTAGTAACGGCCAATAAAGCGTTGCTCGCAACCCATCTGGAAGAATTGTGCCAGGTTGCCCAGCAGTGTAAGGTCGATTTGAATTTTGAGGCCGCGGTGGCTGGTGGGATTCCCATCATTCGGGCGCTGAAAGAGGGATTCGTTGGTGACCGCATTGAGACCATCTTTGGCATCCTCAATGGAACCTCCAACTATATCCTGAGCACCATGAGCAATGAGGGAGGTGAGTTTACCGAGGTTCTCCGTCAGGCGCAGGCCAAGGGGTATGCCGAAGCGGATCCAGGTCTGGATATCGAAGGGGTCGATGCCGCCCATAAGCTGGCCATCCTCGTCAAGCTGGCCTTTGGGGCAAAGGTCCCGTTTGAGAAGATCTTCATCGAGGGGATTTGCGATATCACCCCGCTGGACATCCACTTCGGTCGGGAGTTTGGATACAAGATCAAGCTCTTGGCCATTGCCAAGAGTGATGGGGAGACCATCGAGGCCCGGGTGCATCCCACCATGCTTCCTTCCAGTCATCTGCTCTCAACCGTTGATGGGGTCTTCAACGCCATTTTCCTGACGGGGAATGCCGTTGGGGAGACGCTTTTTTTCGGTCAGGGAGCGGGCATGATGGCCACGGGGAGCGCAGTGGTGAGCGACGTGATCGAACTCGGCCGCAATATCCTGAAGGGCACGAGGGAAAGGGTACCTACACTCTCTTTTCAGGGGACGCAGATCAGGGAGATGGATGTCAAGGATATCGAGGATATCGTGCGGCCATACTACATAAGGTTTTCGGCATTGGATCGACCCGGGGTTTTGTCCAAGATCTCCGGGGTGTTGGGGAAGAATGATATCAGCATCGCATCGGTCATTCAGAAGGGGAGAGGGGTTTCCGAGGCGGTCCCCGTGGTGATGATGACCCATGAGGCCCGGGAGCGGAATGTCCGAAGGGCCTTGCGGGAAATTGATGAAATGGATGTGATCTTGGATAGGACTACGCTCATTCGGGTTGAGGATGAGTTGAGCTGAGCGTTTTTCCCCGGAGTAATTGGGAGAATGAGCGAATATCGCATTGAACCATGGAGGGGCGTGATCCGAAAATACCGGGATCTTCTTCCCGTTGGGGATGACCGGTGGATCGTGAGCCTCAACGAGGGGTGGACCCCATTGATACGGGCAAAACGATTGCGGGAAGTGCTATCGCGCGACGTGGATGTTTACCTCAAATTCGAGGGGTTGAATCCGACGGGATCCTTTAAGAACAGGGGGATGACGGTGGCCGTAAGCAAAGCCCTTGAGGGGGGATCCAAGGCGGTTATCTGT
>CAYFXP010000548.1:0-5063 GCA_964346935.1 uncultured Syntrophobacterales bacterium | reverse complement strand
TCCGCCAACTACCATTACCCGTCCGGCTTGGCCCTTATGGGCATCTGATGTCCTTTTTTCCAAGACCTGGACATCTCCCGGTCCGATTCGGTTTTCCATGTCCTGAGGTATGCCGAGGGTCAAAACCTCAGCTCCATCGCATTTCGGAAAGTGGAAGCTCAGGATTAAATCGGGCTTTACGGAGGCTTTTGAGCCGTAGCCAGTAGGAATATCGATACAGACTTTCTTCGCCTTGGTTTCGTTTACTCTAAGGATGGTGCTTTTATAAGGCTCTCTTGGTACCCCCGCCATACCGGTCCCCAGCATCCCATCAATAATTATATCGAGCTTGCCGAAATCATGCCCCAATAGGTCTGTTGAGTCCCGAATGTAGATTCTCTTGAGGTCTGTGTTTTCCAGAATCCCCCAATTCCTTCTCGCCTCCTCGGTAGTGATCTCTCTGGGATTTCCAAGCAGGTAGAGGACAACATCATTATTACTCATCAAATGCCTGGCAACGACAAACCCATCGCCGCCATTGTTACCCAGCCCACAGCAGATGCCGATTCTCTTCTCACCTCCATATCTTCGAGATATCTCATCGGCCACCCCGCGGCCTGCATTTTCCATCAGAACCAAGGTCTCCAGCCCGAAATACCTGGCATTAACATCCAAGATCTTGGTTCTCCTCGCTCCCGCCTCTAAATTGCTTTTCCCGCTCGCTTCTGGCATTTTTTCTCCTTCTCTTTGATGATCGCAGTGGCCGCCTCAATCACCCATTCTCAAGACCCCTGCGCCTTGAATTTTCCCTTGCTTTAGCAGAACTAAGGCCCTATTGGCCTCTTTCAGTTGGAATTCTTGGACTTCTGGAATGATGGGAATTTCAGCAGCTAAGGGGAGAAAATCCTGGAGATCTTTTCTCGTAATATTGGCTATGCTCTTAATCTCCCTCTCGTCCCATAAGTGTTCACCGTAGTCTAGAGGGGGGACAGGGTTTCTCTTTCGAATTACCGCCAACACCAGTCTTCCACCCTTTTCCAGAACCCGTAAGGCTCTCGGTACTGTTTCTCCAATCGGAGTAAAATCAATGGCACAATGGAGTTTTCGAGGAGGTTGGTCATCAGGTCCGCCCGTCCAGGAAGCTCCCAGTTTCTTAGCCAGGTCTCGATGTTCCTGACTCCTCGTGAAGACAAATACTTCGCCACCCCAGTACTCGGCCACCTGGATGACGATATGGGCGGAAGCCCCAAACCCAAAGAGCCCCAAGATTTGCCCCTTTTTGATGCCTGAAAGCCTTAAGTCCCTATAGCCAATTGCGCCAGCACATAGAAGGGGAGCGGCCTCGGAATCGGAGAATCTCTCGGGGATGGGAAAGGCGAAATCCTCTGACACCACGGTATACTGGGCATACCCCCCATGAGCGTGGCAACCTGTGCCTTGGAATTTTAAGCACAGATTTTCGTTTCCCCCACGACAAAATTGGCAATTTCCACAGGCCGAATGTATCCAGGCAATTCCCACTCGATCTCCTGAACTGAATTTCGTCGCCTCTGAACCGGCACTCTCTGCGGTTCCAACGATCTCATGGCCCAGGACCATGGGGAGTTCCGGTTGAATTCTTCCCTCAATTTCGTCGAGCTCCGTATGGCAAACTCCGCAGGCAGAGACCTTAACTAAGACCTCCTTGGGGCCGGGAACGGGTTTGGGCAAATCCATCATCTCAAGGGGCTCTTTTTCAGCGGTCGAAATTTCCTTAAGCACCATCGCCTTCATTCTTTCTCCTTGCTTTCCATGATTTTATCGCAGGGACTCCGGCCCGCCCAGCATTCATTAACATATCAAACATTCATGGATTGGAAAATAGAATTTTACGCGCGGTTGGGAAAACGAAAAAAGAATCCCGAGGGAGAAAACGATAGGGAATACCCGGCGATACGGGGGAAGTCGTCACCGAGGACGGTATTCTGGGCTTCGAGGATGCCTCCGGCGCTGTCCCCCCGTCGCAAACCCCACTGGTGCGTTTAGCCTCGGCCGATTGGGCCTTCGTATTTCCGCAACCAATCAATAAACTCGACGAGCTTTTCAACCATGTATTCGTGGTACTTCTGGCCCTTCTCCGGTGAGGCTTTGGAAGAATTCGAGAAAGAACCATCTGGGGCAAAGCCCTTTTGCTCGGCGCTATTCCAAAAGATTTCAATAGTATCGCCGCTTTTCCCCAAAAGGTCTCTGTGAACGAAGGGGGATAAAATAGGCTCTAAGCCGACGTGCTCAGAAGTAAGTTTGTCCGACCTAATCAGGTGTGGATATTTATGCCACACATGAGAGATTTCTAGCTCCCCCGCATGGTGTTCAACCGCTTCCTTAATGTGCGCTATTCCTTTCGCCAAGTACATGGGGTCGACCAAGGCTATGAGCACGGCTGGGAGCTCGTATTGATGTAAGGATCGACATGCTGTCGTAAGGGCCGCGATATTCGTACCCTTGTGGCCGTTCACCGTAATTATCTTCTTAAAGCCTTTTCTGGCTAGGCACCGGATAACATCTTTTGCTACGGCTACTAATGTCTCGGTCCGCAGTGAGATAGTGCCTGGAAAATCCAAATGGTGGGGGGAATCGCCGAACCATAACGGGGGCGTGACTAACACACCGGCTTTTTCTGCCGCGTCTTCGGCCAGCGCTATGGCAGCATAGCTATCAAGGCCTAAGGGTCCGGCAGGACCATGCTGTTCTGTACTGCCGACCGGAAACATGACAATGTCGTCCGTCCTCAAGTAATCTGCGACGTCCTCCCACGTAAGTTCCTGAAGCCAAATTGACCTTAGGCGGGCCATTTTGAATTCACCTCCTTTGGAATTGTTTGGCGGCGAAACCCTTGGCCATATCAGTAGCACTGAAGCCTTGCAGTAACGGGCGTCATTTCAAAAGGATGTCCACCGCAGGAGCACTTGCCTTCCTGTCCTTTGGACATATACGATACCAGAGAGCCAAAGTCAACGCCGCAGTTTCCGGGGTTTTTCGATTCACCGATTCATTGAAGAAGCAGATCCGGCCCGAAAGCCATTTCCTCCTGTACCGTCTTGTTTGACTCAGACTCTTCGGTCTTGTATATTCGCTTGACGGAAAGAGTGGATCCCAACCATTTCCTCTGGGAGCTCATTGTTGTGCACAGGTATAAGGAGGAATAAGTCATGCGTATCGTGGAGATCAAGGCCTATCCGGTTTCCGTTCCCGTTCCGGCCGAACACCAGGTGAGCCTGGGTGTCGGCCGAATGATCAAGCGGGATGCGGTGGTGGTCAAAGTCGTCACGGAGGGCGGCATCGTCGGCTACGGTGAGTCCCATCACGGCAGATCCCCCGGCGCCGTCGGTCACATCGCAAATACCACTCTGCGCGAGCTCGCCATGGGGATGGATGCCGCGGATGTGGTGGGGATTTGGAGCAAGATATACAAGATGCAGCTGGCAAGCCACGGCATGGGCGCGGCCTGTGCTTTGGCCATGAGCGGAGTCGATATGGCGCTCTGGGATATTCGCGGCAAGGCCGTTGGATGGCCTTTATATAGGCTGCTTGGTGGGAGGCAGCGTCCAATCCCCGCTTATGCGGGGGGCGTGTCCCTAGGGTATCAAGAATCCGATTCTCTGGTCGATGAAGCCCGTTCCCTTGTGGAATCGGGCTATAAGGCCCTCAAATTGCGCATAGGTGATTCCCCTGATCGCGATATTTCCCGGGTGAGAGCCGTTCGAGAGGCCTTCGGAGACGAGCTGGTGATTCTCACAGATGCAAACTCGAGGTACACCCTGGATGATGTGCGCGTTGTTATGCCTGCCCTGGAGTCGCTCGGCGTCGGCTGGTTGGAGGAGCCGTTTCCAGCCCACGACCATCGGTCCTATGCGGATGCTGCCAGGTTCGGGTCCGTCCCCCTGGCCATGGGTGAGAACACGTATACGCGCTTCGAGTTTACCCGAATTATCGAGGATGGTGTGATCCAAATCCTCCAGCCCGATCTTTCCAAGGCGGGCGGTATTACCGAGGTTCTCCGTATTGCGGCGATGGCCTCGGCGTGGAAGCTACCGATTCACCCGCACACCTCCATTACCGGGCTCAATATGGAGGCATCCATTCATTTTCTCGCCTCCATCGAAAATTGCGGCTACTTCGAAGCCGATGTCTCGAAGTATAACCCGTTGCGGGATCAACTGGTGCACACGCCATTTAAGATAGACCTTGATGGGTGCATGCGACCTTTGGACAAGCCGGGCATCGGCCTTGAGGTAGACGAGGAATTCCTGGCAAAACACCCGGTCATCGAGGGGGCTGGGTACGTTTAACGGCTAAGGGGGCGACTTCCTTTCGGGTTTCAACATATCCCTGTTGGAGAACCGCACTTTTTTTATTAGATAAAAAATCCGTTACACTACCGGAGTTTCCTGAGTTTTCCACCTAGATTCTTTGTAACCTATTGATTTATTAACATTGAAATATGCTTTTCAATGGTCAACGTGCTTATTTCTTCCCTCCAATACTCCCGAAGTGACCCGATATATTCGGAAAAGTCGCTCATCGCAGCTCAAACATATTTTTTCGACCATTCCATGTTTCTGCCACCCTCAACTTAGAACTGGGTTTGCAGCCGCTCCGATTGCCTGGTAGTGGTTGCCAAAAAAATATAATTCGCGCTCAGAGCTCCTTTTCCGAATTCCCAGATGTCTAAATTCTGCCCGTGCACAACCGCCTTCCCCAAAAAGTCAGGAAACTCCAATTACACTATGATTGACATGATTCCCCAAATCTGGTAAGTGAATCTTACTTTCCGGCAAAGCCAAACCATCGGTGATGGCGCAATGACAAATAAAACCCCAATGGAATATGATTTCATCCAAGCCGATGTGTTGATAATCGGCGGTGGTACAGCGGGCCTCAATGCGGCTATCGCTTCTGCAGAAAGGGGGGTTCGCGTAGTAGGTACCGACAAGGGCAGCATAGAACGCAGTGGGGATATCGGGGGAGGTGTCGACCATTTCTTGGCCTACCTGGACCAGGAGGGAAGTTGGGACACCCGTGAGGCTTTCCTCGAGTATGTTTGG
>CAYFXP010000547.1:0-14051 GCA_964346935.1 uncultured Syntrophobacterales bacterium | reverse complement strand
ACTTAACTACGTCCCCTAAATCCTACTGAAGAAATTCCATAACGCTTCTGTTGAATTCGTGGGGCCTTTCGATCATGACCATGTGGCCCGCGCCCTCGATGATTTCCACTTGGGCGCCTTCAATCTTTTCGGCCAAAAAGTGCGCATACTTCGGAGGGGTCAGCATATCATCACTACCGCAAACCACCAGGGTAGGGACCCTGATTGTTCCCACTCGGTCTATGATATCGAATCGGTCACAAGCAGCAAAATCACCGTAGAGAACGGCCGGTTTCGCCTTGAGCATGGTTTCAATGCCTTTTTCAATCAGGTCCGGGGGAGTCTTTTTGGAAAAGGCATAATGGCAAATCGATCTTACGGTTTCGTCAAATCTCTCCTGAATGCCCTCGAGGATCTCGGGCAAAACACGCAGTCGGGCGCCCGTTCCAACGAGAACCAGGGCTTCCACGTACTGAGGATGGAGCAGCGTGAATTCCTGTATGATCGCTCCTCCCAGGGAATGGCCGAACAGGCAATAAACATCCCCAGGAATCGTTCGGAGCAAATTGAGGAGATGTCCTGCATAGGCACCAATCGAATCTTCTCCGTCGCTGCCTGCCTCCCCATGGCCGGGGAGATCCACCGCAACAACGTTATAGGATTCTTCGAAGAATTGCCTCTGGTAGTTCCAAAGGAGGTGGCTTCCCCCGGAACCGTGAACAAAAACCAGTGTCCTGAGCCCCTCCCGGAGGCCCCCGCTGCCGGTCACGTAGCCGATCTGCTTACCGTTGCTCTGTATTATCGACATGATGGCCTCCTGGAGGATCGCAATATGTTAAGGTCGAAGGGTGGTAAAGGATTTCTAACAGTCTCCTCCCCATATCAAGGGGGGTTGCCTAAATCCCTGGAACGAACATTAAAGAATTTTGGCTAATCATTCTTAGTGAAGCGAAACGGCTGCAAATCTCATGTTTGAGCCTGAAAGGCGAGTTTTAGATTTGCAGTGAAGCAAGCGCTAGAATGGTCCAAAATTCTTTTCAGTGAGCGAAATGGGTTTTTGGGCAACAAAACCCCTCAAGGGTTAACCGCTTTTCGTTTCTTGGCCCGATACTTCTTTATAACCGCGCTCAACCTTCTGACTCCCTCGATAATCTCATCCTTGGTCGGATAGGAAAAGTTTACCCTCATGGTGTTATGCTTAAGATAACCCTTAGGGTAACAAGCTTCACCAGGAACAAAGGCGACCTTTTCGTCGACCGCCATGTAGAAAAGCTCTAAAGTATTTATATGCTCTGGAACCGTTATCCAAAGGAACAGCCCCCCATCTGGCCTTGTCCACTCGACACCCATATCCGCGGGGAAATTCTCCTCCATGGCTTCGAGGAAGAAATCCAGCTTTTCACTGTAGTAATTCCTGATCCCCTTGAAATGGTCATCAAGATTGTATTCTCGCAAGAAAGCGGTGCAGATATCTTGGTTGAGTTTGGGCGTGCAGAGGATATTCGCCCCTTTTATAGAGGAGAACTTATCGATGACCCCCGGGGGGCCTATGTTAAATCCGACTCTGATACCAGGGCAGAGTATTTTAGAAAAAGTAAAAACACCCATCACATTGCCCTGGTTTTTATCAAGGGAATAGATGGAGGGAATGTCCTGGCCCCTATACCTCAGTTCTCTATAGGGGCTATCCTCTACTATGGGAATACCATGCTTCTTACTCAACGATAGCAGGGTAAGCCTTTTCTCAAGGCTCGTGGTGATTCCCGAGGGGTTCTGAAAATCCGGTACCACATAGATGAATTTCGGTTTCCTTCCCTTGGTCATGAGATCTTCGATCCCCGCTTCGAATCCCCTAGCATCAGAGCCATCCTCCTCCATGTCTTTGGCCAAATATTGAGCATCTTCCATCTCAAAGGAGGCTAAGGCACCCCCAAAGGTGGGAAGATCCGTGACGATTATGTCTTTGGGTTCAAGGAATAATCTTCCCACCAAATCTATACCCTGCTGTCCAGAGGTTGTTATCATTATATTCTCGGGCTCGATGTGAACATTATCTTTTTTGAGATAATCTATGACTGCCCCTATCAGTTCTTCTTCCCCGGGAATGGGAGTATATTGGAGAACACGATCCGAATCTTGTCTCAAGGACTTCTCCACCGCCTTCCGAACGAGGTCTCGGGGAAAAACATCACTGCTTGGTAATCCGCCTGCAAAGGAGATTATTGCGGGGTCTTTGAGATACTTAAACAATTTTCCAATTTTGTATCCCTCGAACCCCCTCATAGTGTTAGTGAATAATGATTTCATGCTTGCCCTCTAGACTGGCTTGGCCTCGATGAGGAAACGGCACAGATCATCGCCCTTGGCCAGGCAGTGGGTTTCAACGGAGGCAACATCCTCCCCGAAAAGGGCATGGCCTATCCCTGCAATAACACCGCGGGTCATGTGGCAAACGGGATCGGTTGATCTTCCATAGGCCTCAGCAAAGGCCGAACATGTTACCGTTACAATCAACCTCTTGGCCTCCAGGTTGAACTCCCCTAGCTTGAAATTCCCCCAGCCGATCTGGCCTCCCATGGTCGCCATGAATTGCACGATCTCTTCATCCCCGTATCCAAAGGCCTCCCTATATTTCTTGGTGGAGAGGTGGCCCCCCGTAAAGCCCCCGCGATAGAGGATCTCTTGAGCTTCCTCCCCGAGCCTCTTCTCCAGCCCTTTTTGAACCTCTACGAGCGTCTCGGGACGAATAAGAAGATACCTCACGCCCTTGAAGGAGATGGTTCCATTTTCCGTATCGAATTCCACGGCCTCGAGGATGGGATTTCCCATGCCTACCTTCCTCCCGCCTTAACCGATGTCTTTCCCTTTCGAAGCCTTGCCGTTTCCTTCTTGTCGATGGACCAACCATCATCCCTTACGCAGACCTGATAATCCCTTAGGGCCGCTTCTCGGGTAATCTTACCGTCTCGGAGGTCAGCCTCTATGGAGGATAAAGGCCTTTCCAGGGGATTCCCATATCCTCCGGCACCGGGGAGCCGGAGGCTGACAAGATCGCCTTTCCTGAGGACATCCAGCCCCTTCGACCTCAAGGGACGCTCTTTTTTGGTCCCGGGGTTTAAAATGAAACTCCCCTTGCTCCCCTCCTTTCCGCCAAAAAGACCGAGCGGCGGAAACTTTTGCCTGTCCCCATACCGAGCAAAGGAAACCTCATCGGCGAGCACCCGGATATCACGATGGGTGGCCAATCCTCCGCGAAACTTCCCCGCCCCCCCCGAGTCGGGTATGAATTCATACCGTTCTACACGAATGGGAAATTCGTGTTCCACGGATTCTACAGGCGTGTTCATGAATCGAGGAAGGTGGGAGTCCTGCCCATCCCTCCCGTCGCGGTAGGGCCTGGCCCCTGCACCCCCTCCCTGAATATCCGTATAAATGAATCGCTCCCCATTATGGGAACCCAGTCCACCGAAGCCGCACGTGGAAATCTGGCCGTGGCTCCCCGCCATTATCCGGTCGGGCAGGACTTCCGACAGGGCCCGAAGCATCGCCTCCACGATCTTCTGGGATGCGTTGGTCCGAGAGGCAACGGCGGCGGGAAGGATCGGATGGACAATGGTTCCCGGTCGAGTCCTGATTTGGATGGGGCGATAGCAGCCCGAATTGGGGGGAACATGTGGGTCAACCACTCCAATCATCACGTAGTATACCGCCGCGTAGGTATTGGCCAGCGTGGAGTTGGTGTTGCCCTGGGCCTGGGGATCCGAATCCTGAAGATCAACCACCACCTGGGCTCCTCGCTTTTCGATCCTGACATTGATTCTGATGGGGGTATCGGTCACTCCATCATCGTCGATGTAATCCTCCCCCTCGTAGATTCCATCGGGAATTCCCTTCAATCCCTCTCGGATACGGCGCTCGGAATAGTCCAGCAGCATCCGGCTCGCCTCCTGGACCACATCCCACCCGTATTTATCCAAGAGCTTCTTGAGGCGATCCACGCCCACATACACTGAGCTCACCTGGGCCCGGATATCACCGAGGGTTTTCTGGGGAACGCGGATCTGATTCTCTATGATGCTGATAATCTCCTTATCCTCGGTGCCCTTTTTGTAGAGCTTCACCATGGGAAGCCTCAAGCCTTCCAGGTAGATTTCTCGAACGCCTCCGGCAACTCCACCTGCGGCCATCCCCCCTAAGTCGGAGTGATGGGTGATATTGCCCACGAATCCCACCAACTGACCACCGTAATGAACCGGGGCGATACAGTAGAGGTCCATGATGTGTTGTCCGCCACGGTAGGGATCGTTCATTACGATTACATCGCCTTCCTCCAAATCCCGTTCACCGTAATGCTTCACCAGTTCCCTCATGGTGATTTCAAATCCGGCCAAAAGACTGGGATTATGGTGGGCCTGGGCGATGGTAGCCCCGCTGCTATCGGTAACGACACAGCTAATATCCTTAATTTCAGTGATAAGAGTTGATCGGCCCGTCCTGACGAGGGTATACCCCATTTCATCGGCGATCTGCTCCAGGGCATACCGGATGACCTGCATGGTAATGACGTCAACTTTCTCGGTCATCTTTTCTCCCCTTGCAGTGCGATGGCAATGCTCCCGTCCTCCTCCACCCGTCCCCGATACCCGGGGAGGATGAGCGTGCTAGCGGTAGCTTCCTCGATCATGCACGGTCCGACGAGCTCGTATCCGGGAGCTAACCTATCCCTCTCACAAATAGCCGATTCCACAAATCCCATTCGGTTGAAGTAGATCGGCCTCTTTTCCTTTAGGGCCCCGGTTAGGTCGGTTTCTCCACCTCTTCTTCCCTTCAATTCCATGGGGGGTGACTTGCCGAAGGCCGACACCCGCAAGCTGACCACTTCCACCTCTTCACCCTCGTGGACATAGGAGTATTTTTCCCTATAGATGGCCTTAAAGTCCGCCAGTGTACCTTGGAACACCGCAGGGGTAATCACCGAAACCCGCTCAACCGGGGTATTAATCTCATACGTTTGGCCAACCAGCTTGATATCGGCTGACCACATGAACTCCATGTAGCCCTCTGGGATACGCTCCTCTCCGAGCTGAAGCCTGCCCTTTTCCTCTAAATCCCGAAATACCCTCGTCATCTCGCGGAAATCCAAATCGTCCTCTCTCATGGCGATGGTTTGGACGAAGTCGTGTCTCGTATCCGAAACGAGGAGCCCTATGGCGGAGAATGTCCCCGCAAACGGAGGAACAATCACTCGCCTCATGTTGAGATCTCGGGCAATATTCAGGGCGTGCAACCCCCCCGACCCGCCAAAGCTGGCGAGGCTCCATGCCCGTGTATCAATCCCCCTCTGAATGGTAACGGAGCTAATCCCCTTTACCATGTTGGCGTTGATCACCTTGATGATGCCCATGGCGGCCTCCTCAACACTCATGTTCAAGGGCTCCCCAATGCTCTTTTCGATGGACTCTCTTGCAAGGTCCGGGAAAAGGGGCATCTCGCCCCCGTTGAAGTAATCCGGGTTGAGCCTTCCCAGGACGAGATTGGCATCGGTAACCGTGGGCTCATCTCCCCCCAGATTGTAGCAAGCCGGTCCCGGGTCAGCGCCAGAACTCGTGGGCCCTACGTTCAGGGCGCCCCCTCTGTCGATCCAGGCAATGCTCCCTCCACCCGCTCCGATGATGTGGAGGTCGATGATGGGAATTTTCACGGGAAGACGCTGAAAATTCCCCTCCGTGGTCACCTTGGGGATACCTCCCTCTACGAGGCCGATATCGAAGCTTGTCCCTCCCATATCCACCGATACCAGCTTACTCTCCCCATGCAGTTGGCCCAGAAAAGAAGCAGCCACAACCCCCCCAGCCGGTCCTGAGTTCACCGTGTTGACGGCCCTCGTCCGAGCGGAATCGGCCGTCATGACCCCCCCGTTGGCCTGGATGATTCGGATATCCAGGGAGCCGTACCTCTCTTCCAGGAGGGCAACGAGGTTGGTTATGTACTCCTCGATAATGGGTTGAAGGTAGGCGTTAATCACAGCAGTGCAGGTCCGCTCGTACTCTCGATATTCGGGAGAGATCTCAGAGCTCACGGTGATATACGCCTCGGGAAAGACCTCATGGCAGATTTCCCTTACCCTCTTCTCATGGATTGGATTCACATACGAGAAGAGAAGGGATATGGCGATGGACCTCACCCCCTCCCCTTTCAAGAAACGGGCACATTCTCTCGCGGAATCCTCATCGAGGGAAACGAGGATATTTCCCCCGCTATCAATCCTCTCCCTAACCTCTCGCCTGAGATACCGGGGAACGAGAGGAGGGGGCAGATCGACGGAAAAGTCGTATAACCCCTCCTCGGGCCGCATAATTCTCCCGATTTCCAGGACGTCTCGAAACCCCTCTGTAGTGACCAATCCGGTTTTGGCTCCCTTTCTCTCAATGAGGGCGTTGGTACCCGTGGTCGCCCCATGGACGATATACTCGAGCTGACCCATGGGTATTTGCGATAAACCCAGTATCCTCTCGATGCCGTGGCAAACTCCCTCCGACAGGTCCTTGGGCGTGGTCAGGGTCTTAACGGAATAGATTTTTCCCGTTCGGTCATCGACCATGTTCACATCGGTGAAGGTCCCGCCGACATCGATGGAAATCCTCAAACCCGCCTCCTTACTTTCAGGCTAAAGCCCGCGATAATCAGCTCGCTCACGCTATCTTTCTGAGCACCGGAAGGAAAAACGGGATACAGTATACTGATATTCCTTGACAATAACAATTTCTTTCTGTTAGCATGCCCTTGCTCGTAAAATCCAGCTTAAGGGAGGTGATGGGTCCATCAAACCTATGGTAATCGTGTTTTTCCAAATAAAGGAAAGGAGGAGGCAAATGAAAAGGGCTTTATTGTGGTCGCTTGTGGTGGCCGTATCGGTGGCCTTAGGGTTCGGAATTCCCGCGCTCGCTTCCGCCAAGGAAATAGAGCTTAAGGCCATCTGCTTCATCCCGAAAAATCATCCCCTCGTTTCCCAGACCGTAGTCTGGGCTGACCGGGTCAACGAGGCGTTCAAGGGAAAGCTCAAGATCAACTATATCGGCGGGCCGGAAATCGTCCCGGGACTTCAGCAGCTGGAGGCCGTGAGAAAGGGAAAGATGGTCCAGGTCATCTTCTACCCCACCGCCTACTATCAGTCAATTTTCCCCGAGGGCGTGGCCTTCACCCTCTCCAAGCTCACCCCTTGGGAGGAGAGAAAGCCCGGAGGCTTCTATGACTTCATGGTCGAAAGGCACAAGAGAATTGGCGTCATGTATATCGGGAGATGGCTCCACAGCCCCTTCTATCTGTGGTCCAAAAAGGAGGTGAAGTCCCTCGACGACTTGAAGGGGATGAAGATGAGGACGACGGCGCTGTACGATCGCTTCATGAGGCGAATGGGAATCGTACCAGTCCAAATCAGCCCCGCTGATACGTATACTGGCCTCGAAAGGGGGACAGTGGAGGGCTTCGGATGGCCCCTCATGGGAGCTCGGGACAAGGGTTGGACCGAGGTGTGCAAACATATCATAGACCACCCCTTCTATAACCAGAACACGCTGATCCTCATGAACCTGGATAGCTGGAACGCGATCCCCAAGAAGATTCGAAAGAAGATGATAAGGCTTACCGCGGAGTTCGAACACGATATGGTGGCCCACTTCGAAAAGGCCATCGCGGCAGAATGGAAGAAACTGGATGCGATCGGCGTGAAACGGATCAAATTCTCCCCCGCAGAGGCCAATACTTACCTCGATGCCGCCTACGAGGTGGAGTGGGAAGAGCTGAAGAAGAAGGTCCCCGATCTCATTCCCAAATTGAAGAGGGTTACGGGAAACTAATCCCCCCAAAATGGGTGATCGGATACCTCGGAATTTGCTGTATCTGATTGAGATAAGGGGTGGATCACCCGCAGCGGAGATCCACCCCTTTATCGCCTCTTGTGAGACCTGGGTGCGGACATGAAGCATTCAGCCAGGGTTGGGGCTATTTTCGATGGCATCCTCAACGGTTTTGCCTTTTTGAGCGCCCTCCTCTTAGCCTTCATCATGCTGTCCATCTGTCTGGAAGTAATCATGCGATACTTCCTGAACCGGCCATTGGTTTGGGTCATAGAGATGTCGGAGTACGCGCTCCTCTATATCACCTTCCTGGGCACGGCCTGGCTCCTCAGAAGAGAGGGCCATGTCACCGTCGACATACTCCTGGTCAGGCTCAACCCTAAAACCAGGGCCGTCCTCGGCTTCTTTAGCTCCATCATCGGCATCGTCATCTCCCTCATCCTCATATGGTATGGTTCAGAGGTCGCCTGGGACCACTATGTGAGGGGGGTTTTCAAGCCCACGGTGTTGCAATTCCCCACCGCTCCCGTTCTCGCCATCATCCCCATTGGGAGCATTATTTTGGCCATGCAATTCATCAGGAGAGGGTATCTATTTTTGCAGAAATGGCGTGACGATGCATCCTGAACATGAACCGCGAGGAGATCCGATGTGGAGTGGTGGCTAATTCTCCTAATCATCTTCAGTGCGCTTGTGATCCTCTTTATCCTGGGCGTTCCCGTCGCCTTCGCATTCCTCTTCGTTAACGTCGTAGCGGTTTATGTCTTTTGGGGTGGCGGGGCTGGCCTCAGTCAAATGATTCTATCCATTTATGAATCGGTAACCATTTTCGCCCTGCTTCCGGTACCCTTGTTCGTCCTCATGGGAGAGGTTATGTTCCGATCGGGGATCGCGCCGCGGATGATGGATGTCCTCGATAAATGGCTGGGGCGTTTACCCGGCAGGTTGAGCTTGCTGGCGGTTGGTGGTGGGACCTTGTTCGCAGCCTTGTCTGGTTCGGCCATGGCCGGCGCGGCCATGTTGGGATCGGTGCTGGCTCCGGAAATGGAGAAGCGTGGCTATAAAAAGCCCATGAGCCTGGGGCCTATTCTGGGAAGCGGAGGCCTAGCCATCATGATTCCACCCAGTGCCCTCGGCGTCCTCTTGGCCGCCCTTGGCCGTTTCTCCGTAGGGAGGTTTCTCATTGCCATCATTATACCCGGCCTTATCATGGCAATCCTCTATGGGACTTACATCATAGGCAGGTGCTGGCTTCAACCCCAACTCGCCCCCTCGTATGCAGTTCGCCCCACGAGCCTTCTCGATAAAATTCGGGCTACCCTTCGGTACGTGCTTCCACTGAGCTCTATCGTTTTTCTGGTCGTTGGCCTCATTTTCCTCGGAATCGCCACCCCCACGGAGGCAGCCGCCCTAGGAGCCTTGGGGTGCTTGGTCTTGGCTTTCCTCTATAGGGGATTAAGTTGGGAAATCCTGAAGATCTCCATGACGGGCACCCTTCAAGTCACCATTATGATGCTTATGATCCTCACGGGGTCCACGGCTTTTGCCCAAATCCTGGCCTATACCGGGGCCAGCCAGGGCCTTGTTGAATTTGCATTGAGCATCCCCCTCCCACCTATTTGTGTGCTCATTGCCATGCAAATTGTGCTCTTGATCATGGGAACCTTCATGGAACCCCTCACCATCATGATGGTGACCCTTCCCATATTTATGCCCATCGTGGAAAAACTTGCCTTTAACCCCCTCTGGTTCGGGGCGATCATGCTCCTCAATATGGAGATGGCCACCACCTCTCCCCCTTTCGGCCTCGTCCTGTTCGTGATGAAGGGGGTGGCACCGCCCGGCACGACTATGGGCGACATATATAAGGCTGGAATACCCTTTCTGGCATGTGATGCTGTGGCGATGGCGTTGATGATGGCTTTCCCGGGATTGGTGCTCTGGTTGCCGGGTCTCATGCACTCATTCGGGTAGGAAATAACGATGAGCCGCCTGGACCAATGAGATCTCTCAGTGCAGCCTTGACACGATGGCCTTTCTTACGATCGGCCTCCCTTGCGCAAGGGCTCAGTGGCCTTTTCATTCACCGTAAAGGTACTTCGATCGACGACGACTCCATAATCGTCCCGCGCACTTTCGATGGAGATGATGCCGTTTCTCACCTCCCTCTGAACCACCTCTCTGGGGCGTCTCTTGGGGGCGCCATATCCCCCTCCTCCTCCCGCCTCCTGGTAGTAGATGGTTCCCGCCGGCACGTCATCAACCAGATCCTTGGTGGTAGTCCGGTAAACCCTTCCCTCTGGGTATTGAAGTTCGATCTTGTTTAAGGTCCCAGGCTTCCCACCTTGAGCGCCAAAGGGGGGATCTACATCCCCTTCGCCAAAGGTCACCAGCTTCACCTTCTCTCCCCCCAATTTGAACTTGGTAACCACCCCCAATCCTCCCCTCCATTGGCCCGGGCCACCTGAATCGGGGAGATACTCGTGCTGCAGGATGAGATGGGGCGTCTGGAGCTCGAACATCTCGTAGTCCTGGTCCAAGACGCCCCCCGAGGCATCGATCATCCCAATATGATCGTAGCCATCCGTTCCCTTGATGGCACCTGAGCCCCCCTTCAGTCCCATAAAACAGATATCCACAAAGGGCTCATTTTTCCGAGGGTCCAGTCCCGTGGTGAGGCTGCAGAGGAGCTCGTTCCACTCCGCCGTCACCCGGTCCGGGATAACGGGCCCTAGGGCCCTCATAATGGCATCGGCATTTATGGGACAGAGATGGTTCCCATAGGTGGTCGCCGCGGGAAATGCGGCATTGAGGACGGTTCCCTCCGGTATGACGATCTTAACCGGCCTGACCATGCCATCGTTGTGGGGCATATCCGGATTGACCATCTGAAGAAAGGTGAGAAGCGTTGCACTGGCACTGGAGGTATACGTCCCGTTCACGAAGCCCTCGGTCTGGGGATCGGTGTCGGTATAGTCGAAGGCGATCCCCTCATCCTCCACCGTGATCTTCACCCGAACGGTATACGTGGAGCCCGGATGTCTACCATCGTAGTAGCCCGTAGCCTCCCCGAAATAGACCCCGTTGGGAATAGTTCGAATCTCGGCCCTCATCATTTTCTCGGTGGAGTCGAAGAGGTACTCCTTGTGGACATTGAAGATATCCAGGCCGTATTTCTCGACCAGGGCCAGAATTCCCCTTTCTCCCACCACGCAACTCCCGATCTGGGCCCGCATATCCTCCTCGACCATCTTCAGCCGGATGTTGGCGAAGATCAGATCCCAGACATCTCTCCTCAGCTTCCCCTTCTCATACACCTTCACGGGGGGAATCCGCAAGGCTTCCTGCCAGACCTCCGTCGCCTGTGGGTTGTAACCACCCTGAACGGCTCCGCCGATATCGGCTTGATGTCCCTTGCATGCGGACCAGCCCACGAGTTGGTTCCCGTGAAAGATGGGCTTGTAGACGGCAACATCGTTGTTCTGGTTCCCCATGGAGAAGACATCGTTATGGAAAATAACGTCCCCTGGGTAGATTTCATCCGCGAAGTAATTGACGATATACTCACATACGGGGCCAAGGGAAAAGGCGAGAATGGGAAGGTTTTCCGTCTGTTCCAACATCTTCCCCCTCGCATCGTAGAGCCCCGTGACGAAATCCTTCGCCTCGCAGAGAATGGGAGATCGGGTGGTCATGGTGAGGGCGATGCTCATCTCCTCGGTGATGGATTTGAAACGGCGCTGAAGGATGGAAACCAGAATCTTGTCAATGCCGATTTTTTTCATGACAGGATCCTCCCCTTCACCTGCTCCTCGGCCTCCTTGAGGTACATGGTGTAGCTTCCGTACTTGTCCACGAGAACGCTATATTCGCTGGCTACAAAGGTGGTGGTGTTTACCTGTTCAATGATAGCTGGCCCCTCGATCCGGTTGCCGTAATGGAGCTTGAAACCGTCGAAGACATCAACATTAGTGAACCTCTTCTGCCTCGGAAGAAAGACCCTCCTCTTCTTCTTGAATGCCGGGGACGGGTCCTCCCCCGCATACTCATCCAACATGAACTCTGGCTTCTCGGTCTTGCCGATACAGACCAACCTCATGTTAATCAGCTCAATGGGGGTCCCCTGTTCCTCCAGCGAATACCCGTAGAGCCTGTTATGTTGGGGATGGAACTTATTGGCCATGCTCTCAAAGTTCCCCCTTTCCACCTCCTCTTGGGTCACTTCCACATTCACCTCATGGTACTGTTTTACGTACCGCATATCCAGGGAATAAACGTATTCAACCCGGTCCCCCGGGATACTCTCGATCTTCAGCAGCGAAAGACCCTCGGCCCTCATATCGTCGAAGAGGTCCTTAAACCGCTTTACCTCTGCGGCCATGAGCAGGGTAGGGTAGCTCCTCACGAAGTTATGTTTGAGATCGGACATGAGCATCCCCGCGGCGCAAAAGATGGAGGATTCCCTGGGGATGATCATGACGGGTATTTCCAGTTCCAATGCGATCATACAGGCATGATTGGGCCCGGCCCCCCCGGCCACCACGAGGGGAAAATCCCGCGGGTCCTGCCCCTGTTTAACGGAGACCTCCCTCACGGCAGCTGCCATATTGACGTTGATGACATTGTACATCCCAAGCGCCGCCTCATAGAGGCCAAACTTGAGCTTGTCCGCGATTTTCCCCTTTATGGCCTTCTCGGCCTTAGCCAGGTTTAGAGGCATTTTACCGCCCGCAAAGTAGTCTTCATCCAGGTATCCCAGGACCAAGTCCGCGTCGGTACAGGTGGGCTCCTCCCCACCGAGATCATAACAGGCAGGACCGGGTTTGGCCCCGGCGCTTTTTGGCCCCATACGGAGCAATCCCCCCTCATCAATCCATCCAATGCTCCCTCCTCCAGCTCCAATGGTCACCACATTGAGCATGGGAAGCGCTAGGCGAAGCCTGTTGATCTCACCAACCGTGGTCACGAAGGGGTTTCTGTTCTTGATCAGGGCGGCGTCAAAGCTCGTTCCTCCCATGTCCATGGTAATACAGTCATCATGCCCCTGGATTGATGCGTAGGCGATCCCGGCAACGGGACCCCCGGCGGGGCCGGATAGCAAGGTCACGGCGGCGCTATCAAGTGCCACCTCGGGGGAGATAACCCCTCCGTTGGACTGCATGATGAGCAGCACGCCCTTGTACTCCTCGGCCTTCAGCTTCTTCAAGAGGGAATTGAGGTATCCCTTGAGAATGGGGCCCACATAGGAGTTCAAGACGGTTGTGCTCACTCGGTCGTAGAACCGAATGGAGGGAAGAAGCGTACTCGAAACCGTTAAATAGGCCTCGGGAATCTTTTCGCGAATGATCTTGGCCGACACCTCCTCATGAGCCTTGTTGGCGAAGGAGTTCATGAAGCAGATGGCAACTGCTTGGACCCCCTCCTTGAGGAAGAGATCCGCTGCGTCCTGAACATCTCTCTCATTGATGGGGCTGAGGACATCCCCCTTGTAGTCGAGGCGTTCTTCAACGGGATACCTGAGGTAGCGTTCGACCAGGGGGTCCACGTTTCGATACCGATTGTTGTACTGCTCCTCCCTGATCCCCCTCCTCATCTCGAGGGCATCCCTTACCCCACGTGTCGTTAAGAGGCCGGTCTTCGCCCCGCTGTAAGTCAAGACGGCGTTGGTTGTGACGGTGGTTCCGTGGACAATAACGGTCACATCCCTCAGAAACTCCTTGGTGGAGATTCCCCGGTTCCGGGCCATCTCTGCAATTCCCTCCATGGTGGCGATGGAGGGATCATCGGGGGTAGAGAGGACCTTGTGGATCTGTGTCGTCCCATCTTCCATGGCCAAGAGGAAATCCGTAAAGGTACCCCCCACATCGATTCCTATCTTGTATTTCATGTCCGACTCCTCCAAGGCCACTAATAATGAAACCATTCACAGAAGTCAAGGATTATAGCTCCGGCGTTTGCTACGCTTCCCGGAAATTCCCTGAACGTGGGAGAAGAAGGGATTGATGGTTAACTGTAGGATATTTGTGGGCTCGAATCTGATAGACGCTGAAGAACGGACGCCTCCTCCGCATACAGCTCCTGCCACGCGGCATCGGCTATTGCCCCGTACTCCTCAGCAAACCGATCGATATCGGGCGCCAAATCCGCAAAGAGGGCCCGCGCACCGGGATGGGTAAAGTATCCGGCATAATTGAGGGCAAGATCCCTCCCCTGACG
>CAYFXP010000546.1:0-14338 GCA_964346935.1 uncultured Syntrophobacterales bacterium | reverse complement strand
TCAAAGCTCCTTCCCGAGGTTCGATTCCGCTTGGGTGAGATCTACCTCCAGCAGGAGGACTATGCTAAGGCCCTCACGGAGTTCAAAGGAGTGGTCGAGAATTTTCCCAAAGATCCCGTGTTTGGTCAATCCCTCCTCTATATGGGATGGGGCTATCTCAACTTGGGACAATTCGAAGAAGCCGCTAAAACATCCCATAGAATCCTTAAGCTTCCTGCCCATGCACGGGAGAAGAGCTTGTCCCAACTCCTCCTAGGTGAGGTCTACTTTCACGAAAACAGGTATTCGGAGGCCCTCCCCTACTATTTTAACCTGATCAATATCCCCGAATATCGAGAAAATGCCCTCTTCAAAATGGCAAAATGCTATTTCTTCGAGGGAAAATTCAAGGAGGCTTTAACAAATCTTGAGATTTTGACCCTTGAATACCCCGATTTTAAGAACGTGGAGGAAGTCCTCTTCATAAAGGGGGAGGCATCGTCGAAGTTAGAGGACTTCGATCAAGCAATCCACAGCTACCAACAGGTAATAAAGACCAACAAGACCGGAAAGTGGACGGCCCATGCCCTGTTCAATCTGGGCAAGATTTACTTACTGCGGAGGGATCTGGAAAAGGTGAAAAAGATCTTCCACCGGATCATCGAGGAATTTCCGGGCAGCCCCTTAAGCCCCATTGCCGCCTTTCGACTCGGAACCATTTACTTTAACGGTGGAAATTTGGAAAAGGCCTTGGAGGCCTTCACACTCGCCTTGGACGCAGATGAAAAACGGGTTTTGGCCGAGTCCTATTTTCGCCGTGGCGAGATCTATTTCAAGCAGGCCAACTACCCGCAAGCCATGGAGAACTTCAAGGCGATTAGGGGTAATTTTAAGGACCAAAAACCGTGGTATGAGCTCGCACAATTTGAGGTGGCAAACATCTACAGGCAACTGGGAAAGATCACGGAGGCAAAGGCCGCATACAAAAATGTGCTGGAAGAATCGAAGGACCCCGAGTTGACGGGTATTACCCAGAAGATCTTGGATGAGCTGGAAATGGAGGAAAGGGGACAGTAGTGGAAATAAATCGGCTCAGGATTTCAGAAATGACCGAGGTCGAGCTGCGGGATGTGCTAACAATCGAGAAATGCTCCTTCCCCCTACCATGGAGTGAGTGGATGTTCAAGGTGGAATTATCCCTCGACTTTTCCCACAATTTCGCCGCAAAGCTGAACCCCAACGGAAACGAGGAGGTCCTCGTAGGATACATTTGCTTCTGGGTGATCGAGGGTGAAGCCCATCTGCTGAATATCGCCGTAAAACCGGATTATCGTCGTATGGGTTTGGGCACGCATTTGTTGCGATTTTTCATCGACTTCTGCCGAACCGAGAGGGTGGAAAGGCTCACCCTAGACGTTCGCCCATCGAACAGTTCTGCCCTCGAGATGTATCGAAAAATGGGCTTCCGAAAAGAGGGATTGAGGCCCCGTTATTACGCCGACAACGGGGAAGATGCCCTCATTATGGGATTGAAGCTGACAGAGTGTTAGGTCCATGAGTTTCCCTCCATCCGAAGCCAAGGAGAAGGGGGGCCCATACCTGGTAAGCGGGACTCTTTTACGGAATCACCAGGTTGCTCCCTCTTATCATAAAATGAGAATACGGACCCCTATTCCGTATGGGAATATCGAGCCCGGCCAATTCTTGATGGTCAGGATATCGGACCAGCCCTTCCCCCTCTTGAGGAGGCCATTCAGCATCCATTCCATGGCGGCTTTTAGTAAGGACGAGGGGAGCGATATTGAAATTCTTTACAAGATAGTGGGAAGGGGGACTAATTTGATGAGTACCTGGAAAAGGGGAAAGAGGCTCGATATCCTGGGTCCCCTGGGGAACAGCTTCTCCTTGCCCACCACAACGGGAACCCAGTTTCTGGTGGCGGGAGGAATAGGTGTGGCTGGCCTTTATGCCCTGAGCCAGAGGATGAAGGCCAACGGGCATACGTGTTTTGTCTTCATTGGCGCGAAAACGAGGGAACACGTCCTCTGCGTGGATGAATTCGAAGGTCTGGGAGCCGATGTTTATGTGGCTACGGAGGATGGAGGCATGGGATTCCGAGGGATGATTACGGATATGGTTGTGTCCTTTCTTCGTAATCGCCCGGCGCCCTCCCAATTCTTCGCTTGCGGCCCAGTGGATATGTTGCAGGCCGTTGCCCACATAGCCAAATCACAATCCGTCCCTTGCCAAGTCTCCCTAGAGGCCATGATGGCCTGCGGGCTGGGGGCCTGTCTGGGTTGCGTGATCAGGACAAAGGGGAGCCCTATCGCCAGATCCAAGAAGGCCTTTGGGGAGGGAGGGGGCATTCCGTATAAACGAGTATGTAGTGAAGGGCCCGTCTTCGATTCCGAGGAAGTGGACTGGGGGGCTCTATGAGGTCGGAAAGGCCGAAAACCGGTGCTCCTGGCCCCCGCATATCAGTTGAAATAGCGGGGATCAAATTGAAAAACCCTGTTATGGCAGCCTCGGGGACCTTCGGTTATGGTGAAGAATTCGCCCCCTTGGTAGGTCTCAATCGCTTAGGGGCCATCATTACCAAGGGAATCTCCCTCGAGCCCATGGAGGGGAATCCGCCGCCCCGCATTGTGGAAACGGTAGGTGGCATGATCAACTCCATTGGTCTCCAGAACGTCGGGCTTCAGGCTTTCATCAGGGATAAGTTACCCTTTCTGGGCCAGTTCACAACGCCCGTCATAGCCAATATCTTTGGGGGAACCATCCGAGAGTTCGGGGAATTGGCCAAGAGATTGGACGACGTCCCCGGAATTGCCGGGCTGGAGGTAAATATCTCCTGTCCCAATGTGGCGAAGGGAGGGGTGCTGTTCGGGGCAGATCCGAAAACGGCCCATCGTGTCGTCCGAACGGTGAGGCGGTCCACCCATGTGCCCATCATTGTAAAGCTCTCCCCAAATGTGACCGATATCGCCCTTATCGCCAAAGCCGCTGAGGAGGCCGGAGGCGACGCCATCTCCCTCATGAATACCCTTATGGCCATGGCCATCGACCCCCAATCCCGAAAGCCCTTGCTGAGCAATATCATCGGCGGGCTTTCTGGCCCAGCAATTAAACCCGTGGCCCTTAGGCTGGTCTGGCAGGCTGTCAGCGCGGTGAAGATCCCCGTAATTGGAATAGGTGGCATCATGACTGCGGGGGATGCCTTGGAGTTTATCATCGCTGGGGCTCGTGCGGTTCAAGTAGGGACGGCAAATTTCGTCAAGCCCACTGCCTGTCTCGAGATTATCGATGGTATTGAAGCATATCTGAGGGAAAACGCGTTCCAGGACATCGGCCAACTGGTGGGAACTCTACGGACATCATGAAGAGAAGGTGGGAAATCTACCCTCCGAATCCATCGATTCAGGAGACCTTTTCAAAGGAACTGGATATCTCCCCCGTTACTGCTCAGGTTTTGGCGAACCGCGGCATTGACCAAATCGATCAAGCCCATCGATTCCTTCATCCCAGTTTATCCCATCTCCATTCTCCCTTCCTCATGAAGGACATGGAAAAGGCCGTGGACCGGATTATCAAGGCGCTTTCGAGAAATGAACCGGTCTTAATCTATGGGGATTATGATGTCGATGGAATTACGTCGACAGCCATTATGCTCCTCTTCTTGCAAACCCTCCAATACGCCTGCCGGCATCATATCCCCCACCGAATAAAGGAGGGATACGGTCTTCATCCCGACACCGTGGCCACCTTCGCCCAGGAGGGGGGGAAGCTGATTATTACCGCTGACTGCGGCATTTCCAATGTGGATGAGATCAAGAAAGCTCAGGAGATGGGGGTGGACGTCATCATCACGGATCACCACGAAATCCCTGATAAGGTTCCCCCGGCTTATGCCGTTCTCAACCCGAAACAGGAAGATTGTCCCTTTCCTTTCAAATCATTGGCCGGCGTTGGGGTGGTATTCAACCTCCTCATTGCCCTCAGGGCCAAGCTGCGGGAACAGGGGCAGTGGAAGGATGGGGAAGTTCCCAACCTCAAGAGGTATCTCGACCTTGTGGCCATGGGAACGGTAGCAGATCTCGCCCCGCTTCAGGACGAAAATCGTATCTTCGTTCGCTTCGGCCTCGAGGAGTTAACCAAGGGTAACCGGCTTAGCATCCGGGCACTGAAAGAGGCTTGTGGCTTGAAGGACGGCACCATCACATCGGGAAATATCGGTTTCCACCTGGCCCCGCGGATTAACGTGGCCGGCCGCCTTGGTGATGCCCAAAGGGCTATCGATCTCCTGGTGACCCAAGAGGTAGAAAGGGGGGAGGAATTAGCCCGTCAGTTGAGCCTTGAAAATAGCAGGCGGCAGCGGATAGAGGATGAGATATTCACGGAGATTAGGGGTTGGATCGAGGGGGACGAAAGGCTCCTGCAGAGAAGGTCTTGGGTTTTCTCCTCTCAAGCATGGCATCCCGGGGTGATCGGAATTGTGGCATCGCGCTTGGTCGAACGTTACTACAAGCCAACTATCCTAATTTCCCTCGATGGCGATCGGGGCAAGGGTTCGGGAAGGAGCATTGAGGGATTTGACCTCTATGAGGGGGTAAAGGCGTGTAGCTCGATGCTCTTGAGCTTTGGTGGACATCGATTCGCGGTCGGCCTAACCATCGAGAACGAGAACATCGAGCCATTTAAAAGTAAGTTCGAAGAGCTCGTATCGCAAGGCTGTAAACCGAGCGACTTCATTCCCACGGTACGAATCGATTTGGAAGTACCCTTGCAGACCCTCCAAAGGGAGCTCTTAGAGGAACTCTCCTTGCTCGCCCCTTTTGGAGCCTCCAACCCCAATCCGGTACTTTGCTCGGGGGAATTGACAGTGATGGATTCCAAGATAGTGGGGGAGGACAACTTGAAGCTGAAAGTGAAGGAGGGCTCCGTTTATGATGCCATTGGCTTCCGCATGGGGCACCTTCATCCCTTGGAATCAAACCGGGTTAAGATCGCATTCGTTCCCCGGATCAACGAATGGCAGGGAGTGAGAAATATTCAACTAGAGCTGAGGGATATCCTCGTCTGCTGAGAACCCATGGGCTCTCGTGTTCGTGACCATTAGGACCGAAGACAGCGGATGGCAGACCGCGTTAGAGGATCGTGTTGGTGTTTGTGGTTCGGATCCCCTCATTTGACAGTTGAACTTTGACATTTCGCCTTCCGCCTCCAACCTCACGGATTAGCTTGAATCATTCTTCGCTCCAACCCCGCAGCCGGTAATATTCCGCCACCATGATCTTCAGTTCTTCAGGGGGTAGACGGATGCCATCCCGACCGGCCTTCCTCAACAACCTCGCTGGAAGCGTATCCTCCTCGACGGAAATCCCCTCCTGCCTGTTAAAGGCCACCGATATTTTTAAGACCTTTGAGACGCGTTCACGGAGCTCTTCCTCTCTGAACCGTCTTCCGGTCACCGCGTCAATGAGGTTAATAATATCGTTCCATTCGAGATAATTCCGATAGAACTTGCAGATGAGGAGCATATCGAAAAGGGTCATTTGGTCCTCTGCCTCCACCATGGCCAGAACCCTTTCGCGGATGCCCTTACTCCTGGATTCCCTTTTGATCTCATCGAGGTAAAAGAGGCTCTGAAGGTGAGTCGCTCCCCGCTGCGAAGTAGCATATGCCAAACCCATTCCCTTCAAGGAACGGGGGTCAAATCCGGGAAGATCCAGGCCTTTTACATGAATGGCGAGATCCTCCAATCCGAGGATAAGGGCAGCGTCCCGGATTCCCTCCGCCAGGATCCCACCCAAACCATCGCGATGAGCTATCCTGTCGAGCATTTCCTCGGTTCGTGGTGTATCGCCGAAAGGAAGGTTGAGATTTAACCTTCCGTCTTGCGAGGCTCTCATGGCGAAGGCTATTACATTCCCAGCACTTACCGTATCCAGCCCGAGTCGATTACATACGTCGTTCACTTTGAGGATCTCCTCCAGGGAACTGATGAGACAGAGCCCTCCAAAGGCAGCGACGGTCTGATAATCTGGGCCCGATACCGTAAGCCCCTTGTAGGGACCATTTTTTATCTCGGCTCGCTTTGCACAGGCTAGAAAGCAGTGAGGACAGGAAATAGACCTGAGTCGGCAGATTTTCTTGAGATTCTCCGCTGTGAGGCGCTCCCATCCCCTCACCCTCCCTCCCTCCCAATAGCGGGTGGGAAATGCCCTCATGGTGTTCATGATACCCACCATCATGGGCGAGCCATAGGTGCGGAACATGCGGGTTAACTCCTTCCCCTGTCCATCGCTTCGCATCTGCCTGTAAAGAGCCTTGAGAGTCGGAAGATCTGCAGGCCTGCGACGCTCCTTTCCATGGAAGACAACGCCCTTCAACCTCTTTGAACCCCAGATAGCCCCCAGACCTCCACGCCCGAAGGAGCGCCCTCTCTCGTTGACTACCATGGCGAACTTCACCCCCGCTTCTCCCGCAGGACCGATAGCGAGGGCAGAGGCATCTACATTTCGCACTTCCCTAGCAATCCCTTTCAGGCTTTGATCTGTGGGGAGCCCCCAGAGAGCCGATCCGTCCCGGAAAAAGACCCCTTCATGGGAAATTTCAAGGAAAACGGGGCTCGAGGACTTACCCTTTATGAGGATAGCATCATTGCCCGTCCGAGCAAGGAGAATGGCTGTCCTCCCGCCCCCATAGGATTCGAGGTACCCTCCCGTCTGCGCCGATTTGGAAAAGACCCCATACCGGCTAGAACCGAGAATTGGAAGGTCGGCAAAACATCCGTTGGAGAAGATAATGGGGTTCCCTGGGTCGGTCCAGTCAATTCCCGGAGGCATCTCCCGTGCGAGAAGGAAGGTTCCCAAGCCCTTCCCCCCGAGGTGCTCCTCTATGAGCCTCCCGGGGATCGTCTCCCACACCCAGGATTGACTGCTTAGATCGATGCGGAGAAGCCTCTTGAAGAATCCTTCCATCGAGATTATCCATGTTGATATGGGTATTGCCCCTAGGCAAAGATTATAACAAATCAGGCATATACTTGCCATGATTCCATTAGGGAACGCCTTTGCACTGGTTGCCCGGAGCGCGAAGTTATTCAATGCGGTGGTGCTGAAGTCGGAAAGGGGAAAGGCTAAGGTTAAGGCTGAGACGATATAGTAAGCAGTAGGCAGCAAGGAAATGGTGCTCGGGGCTACGGGTCAAGTAATGTCTGAGGTTGGAGGCGGAAGGCTCAAGGCGAAATGTCAAAGGAAAAAGGTGAAATGGGAAAGAGAGCCTGAGGCTGGAGGTTAGAGCTTTAAGGCGACGGGCACGTACACGAGGATTAATGTTAAAATCCAAATGACAAATAGCTGATAATGAACACAGAGTGACCAATCACGAGCACGGACACGATCCTCTAACGCGGTCTGCCATCCGCCGTCTTCGGTCCTAATGGTCACGGATACGTCGATGAACGTCAAATGTTAAAGCTCAAATGCCAAATGGCTAATGTGTAATGACAAAGGCAGACAAACAAGCACGAACATGTTTCACGAACACGAACAACCGGCACGCAACACGAACAGTGAGCGAAGCGACAATAGTCTTCTCTCGAAAAAACAGAACTGGAATCGTCCCCCGATGACCTACACCCAATTCTTCAAGACCTTTGGAGAAATGAAGATGAGGAGATCTTCCTTGATGTAGGTCTTCTTTTCGTACTTAAAAAACCAGCCCAAAACGGGGATCCTCGAAAAGAAGGGAATTCCCCTATGGGATTTTCCCTCATCGATGTCGTAAACCCCCGCGATAACGATAATGTCGTTGTCCCTCACGAGAACCTCGGTTACCGCCTCTTTTTTCTTAATGGTGGGAACGCCCTGAACTACTCGATCAAAATCCGGCTCATCGTTGGAGGCCTTTATTTTCATCTTGATGTTTCCATCGTTGGTTACGTGAGGCGTTACGGTTAATTTCAGGTTGGCCTCGATGAACTCCGTCGTCACCGTGCCCTCTTCGGTTATCTTCAGATACGGGATTCGATCCCCTCGTTCGATGTACGCCTCCGTATTGTCCAGGGTAGCGACCCTCGGCGCCGATATGACCTTGCCACCGCCCGAATCCTCCAGGGCTTGTAAAGTAATGTCCAGATTCTTCAGTCCCGCAGCTTCGGAGAGCCACCCGAAACTGATGGCCCCTCGAGGAGCATCAACAGGAAGGTTGATCAGGGTATCGGTGCCGAGAAGCCCTCCGGAGACGGTGGATTTCCCCTTGCTCCCGATTGGGTTGCCATCCGCATCGACCGTTCTGCTTCCATGGAGCTTTTCGGCCGTGCCTCCCCAAACTATGCCGAGTTCCCTGGTAAAATTGGCGTTGGCTTCGACGATCCTGGCCTCGATCAATACTTGGGGGGTCTTGGTATCCAGGGATATGACCAAATCCCTGGCCTCATCGATGGCAGAGCTGATATCCTTAACGACGAGCATGTTGGTGCGTTCGTCCACAGTGACGCTTCCTCGCTCACTCAGGATCCCCTTGACTTGAGGCTCTAGCTCCTTGGCAGTAGCGTAATTAACGGGGATCAGCTCGGTGCTCAAATCCTCGAGTTTCTCCTTGGCCCTCCGGGCGGCTAACGCATCTTCCTCCTCCTTCTTCAGCTTATCAACAGGGGCGACTCGGATTACGTTACCGATCCTCACCTGGCCCAATTCGTTCGACTGGAGGATGATATCCAGGGCTTGATCCCACGGGACGTCGACGAGCAGTATGGTAACCTTCCCCTTGACATCATCGACGGCAATGATGTTGAGATTACTCACCTCGGCGATCAATCTCAGGATATTCTTGATATCGGCGTCCTTAAAGTCCAGGGACAACTTCCTCCCCGTGTACCGCTTCTCGGCAGCCAACGTTTCCAGGATGCTCTCCTTTTCGCCTGCGATCGCCGGAGGAACCTGCTCTTTCCCTTGTTCCGCCGTGGTGGCAGCAACCTCTTTTTTGGTTTTTGAACCTTGCTTGGACTTCTCCTCTTTTGCGGGGGTTTGGGTCTTCTCGGCGGGTGCTTTTTCACCCGGGACCGTTTCCTGCTCAGCCAACTGGGATTCCGCCTCTTCCCCTTCAGCTTCGGTGGTCTCGGCCTTGTTCCCTTGGGATCCCGGCTTCTCTTTTTCACTTCCAGCGGTCTCCGCCACCGACACCCGAGATTCACGCGGTTCGGCTTTTCTGAGGGCTTTTCCAGGGACAGCGGCCTTCAGGGGCTTGTCGAAATCCAGATAGATTCGTTTGCCCTCTTGGGTCGCCTCGAAATTCACCACCTCCTTGAGCCGGACGATAATCCTCACATCCCTCGAGGCCTCCGACTTCACATTGTATAGGCCGACATACTCAACGGCACTATCAGAGGCCTTGGTATCCCGCACCCGCTTGAACCTCTCTGGAACCCTCATCTTTTTCAAATCGAGGGCTACCGCTGTTTCGGAAATCTTGAAAACATCATAGGAGGCTATGTCAGAGGTGGAGACGATAATCCGAGACTTATGGTCCATCTGTTTAAAATCGATTCCCGTTAACATCCCCACTTTCGCTGCCTTGGGAGGGGCCTTCTCTATTTGACCAAGGGAGACGACCAATCGATTCTCGACCTTGTTGATTTGAAACTGCGGCACTTGGGGGCGGGCCGAGTCTAAGACGAAACGGGTCTTCTTGGGATGACTCCCCATTCGTACCCTCTTCAGGAGGGGGTGATCGACCTCGATGAGGTTCTTGGAATATTCCTTTTCTACATTCCAAACATCAATGACGAGCCGTGGAGGCTTCTCCAATGTGAAGGAATTGTAGTCCCCTACCCTTCCGTCCGCCACGAGGGTTACGGTCACCCCCTTTTTCCTCTTATCCACGGTGACTTGGGTTATCGTTTCCGCTTTCGCCTTTAACTCCGCGGCCTCTGGAGGGATCTTCTCCTCGATAACCTCTACCCTCTCTTCTGTCACCTCCGCTGGTCCCAATCGCTCCACATCCACGAAGAGCTTCTTCTCCACTTTTGTGATATTATAGTTGACCGTCCTCGTTAAACCGATTTCAATCCTCCCCTTTCCCTCGACTTGACCAATGTCGATCTGGGTCAGTGTCCCGTTGTTCACCTCAATGGGAACGGGGATGTCCTCGAATTGACCGCCCGGGATATCGATTGCGATTCTGAGTGGGTCTGTCAGAAGCTTAAAGAAGGTATATTTGAGCGGTTCCGAACCCTCTACGATGACGCGGGTGTACGTGGGCTCCTCGCGGAAGTTGATTTCCTTAATGTTGATGGGCGGCCCCTCCGCCATCTCCGGCGTCACTGGTCTCGTGGGTCCCCGGGCACAGCTCACGAAGCTATGTATGAGGAAAATGAGGACCAAAGTGTAAGCCCATCGAACTGGTTTTTTCAAAAATGAATGTTTCATTTCACTCCCCCCTCCTCAGGCTTTCTTAAGGGCATGGAAATCTTCCGCCGTTTTACCTGACCGAATATATCCTTATACGTCTCCTCAATGATTACTCGATTCTCATGGATCTCCTTAACACGTCCATCTCCGGGTCCAATGAGAGTGCCCTTGCCGATAATAAATCCCTTTCCGCCTGCATCCTCCACCAGCGCCCTATTCCCCCCGGGTCCCCTCAAGATTCCCACTAGTTTCAGTTCGCTCACGTCATACCGTTGAAGGGGGGTAAGGGGAGCCTTCTTGCGGACCGGTTTCTTAGGTCCAAGGGAAATAAAAGGCTTAAAGGGATCTCGCTTTCCCCTTGGGTTATACGTGTAAGGAGGCTCCTTTTTTTCCTCGACCACCTTCTCCTCTCCCTTTTTCGGCGGTGGCTTCTGACTTCGGGCTCTCTTTACCACGGTCACCTTTGGCGGCTTCGATCCTCCCTCACAACCCAAGATGAGGAAGAGGGAGATACCCGCTATTATGAGGGCTTTGAGATGGTATCCCCCGATTGCCCTATTTCCCGGGCTCAGTTTTACTTTTCTCTGCACTGCCCTCCTCCTTGGTCTCGAGGAAACGAAATGTGGTGGCCAAACATGAGGTTTTCACCACCGTTTCGCCACCAATTTGTTTTACATCCCCCATGGAGAAATTGAGGATGTTGATGATTCTGTCCAGTTTGCTGACCTTGTCGAAGAAGGTTGCCACGTTATGATAGCCCCCTAACATGGTCAACTCTAAGGGAACCCGGGCATAGAACTCCTGAGGCTCCTGGGATTCTTGTTTGCCAGATGTTGTAGTCTTTCTTCTGCCGCGTGTTGCTGGTTTTCGTTTACCGGAGGCCTCGGTTGACGCCCCTACCCGCTCTTCGGGTTTCGGCTTGAAGAGGAGAAATTCCAACCCCGATCCCTTGCCCAGACTTGAGATATTGCGAAGGAGGTTGGGTATCTCCTTTTTGTTAGGGAGCTGGGCCAGGGCTAAGGTAAGCTTCTTTTGCAGGTTCGCGGCGTCCTGTTTGAATTTAGCCAATTCTTGCGCAATGGCTTTGCCCTCCTGCAGCTCCCTATTCAATTTGCCCAACTCCAGTCTCAAGCCTGTCAGTTTCGCCTGTTGGGGCAGATAGACGAGATAACCGTAAACACCCAGAACAACCGCGACGACCGCTACGAGAATAAGGGCCTTCTTCGCCGGGGGCAATTTGGCAATGGAATCCATGGAAACGGCCATAACGGTCTCCTTTACCGTACAACGGTATTAGTGGTGATGGTAAATTTCTTGATATTGATTTCGGTCCCCGTGGGCTTGAACCGCTCGGTAACGATCAATTCAACGCCCGTGAAATACCTTGAGCGTTGGAGGCTGGTCATGAAGTTGGCGATAACCTCATCAGTGAACGCCCATCCCTGTATCTCCAGCTTAGCTCCCTGCTTTTTCAGTGAGCGAAGGCACATCTTGTCCGGCATGTGAATGCTCAGTTCATCCAAGATCCGCACCGGAGTCCCTTTTTTCTTCTTCAATTCGTTGATGATGGCCAATTTCTTCTCGAGAACCTTCATGTTCGCCTTGTATTTCTGGATCTGTCTCTTCATAGCTCGCAGCTTTTCCAACTCCTCCTTGCGATCACTGATCTGACGCTGCAAAGCTCTCGATTGGTTCATGTATATCCATTGCACGAGCCCGATGAGGAGGAAGACCAAAATCAGGACGAAGACGAAAATGGAAATCTCCCGGCGAAGGCCTACCTTTCTCCGTACGGCCCTCGCCATCAATAAATTAATTCGTATCATTTGTCCCCTACCCTCCTTAAAGCCAGGCCAACACTGACGGCCATAATTGGTTCCATTTCCTTGAGGTAATCAATGTCCAAATCCCTCTTGGAAGAGTCGACTTCCCTGAAGGGATTAATAACCTCCACAGGGATGTCGGCCTGTTGTTCGATGATGTTTTCGATACCATTTATCTTAGCACATCCGCCGCTCACGAAGAGCTTATCGACCTTTTCTTCGGAGCTCGTGGATCGGAAGAAGTCAAGGGACTTAGTGATCTCAGTGGCCAGGGAACCGAGTTCCGATTTCAAAGTCTCTTGGACAACCTGCTGACTGCCTGCATCCATTCGATTGCCCAATTTCAAGCTCTCGGCCTCCTCAAAGTCCACATTGAGCTGTCTTGCAATCCCCTCGGTAATGGCATTTCCACCGGTGAATATATCCCTGGTGAAGGAGGAGATTCCCCTTCTCAGGATATTGATGTTCGTTACGCTCGCCCCGATATTGGCGAGGGCGATGGTCCCCCCCCCTACGGGATAATTCGCCTCGAACATATTTTCGAGGGCAAAGGAATCAACATCAACGATAACGGGATTAAAGCCCGCCTCAACGATAACGGCAAGGTAGTCATTGATGATGTCTTTCTTTGCCGCCACTAGTATCAAATCCATCAACTCCTCGTTCCCCTCGGTGGGACCAAGGATTTGAAAATCGACGTTCACGTCATTGATGTCAAAGGGAATATATCGCTCCGCCTCCCATTGAATTGACTCCTCGAGCTCATCTTCCGTCATCGTAGGGATGCTGATCTTCTTGACGATTACGGAATGACCCGATACTGAAGTCACCACATCCTTGGTCTTTATTCGCAAAGCGCTGGACAACCCCCTGACTGAATCAACGATGGTTACCGAGTCCATGAGAGCCCCATCGACGATGGCCTCTGGGGGCAGGGGAGCGATTCCGAAGTTCCTTAACTGATAGCCTCCTTTCGCCTCTGCGAGTTCCAACATCTTGACGGAACTGGAGCCGATATCCAAGCCGACTACGTTGCCTTTCCTTGAAAATAGCATGGGCTTACTCCTTTCTCGTTTTCGGTCAATCCCGCCAGGGAAGAGAATTACGGCTCTTCCGGTGAGTCGAAAGCGCTAAGCCTCGGAAATAGCGTATTTCTTTAACTTCTCCCTTAACGTGGATCGAGAGATCCCAAGCGCCCTTGAAGCCCTGGATTTATTCCATTCCATCAGCAGCAAGACATCTGTGATATGTTTCTTCTCTGCGGCCTCGAGGGTGAGATCCGTGCTATCCGTTATCCCGACGGAGGCCGTATCCCCTTGGCTCTTCCTCAGCTCAATGGGCAAGTGTTCGGGGAGTATCTCGTTGCCATCGGATAAGATCATCGCCCGCTCCATAATATTCTTCAGTTCCCTTACGTTTCCAGGCCACCAATAGTTGAGCAGATACTCCGTTGCCCCCTCCGATATTCCCGTTACGTTCTTTCCCAGTTCCCTATTATTCTCATCGATAAACCGATTAGCCAAGAGCAGGGTATCCTCCCTCCTCTCCCTCAGTGGCGGCATTTCAATGACCATGACCTTTAAGCGGTAATAGAGGTCTTTCCTAAATTGTCCCGCGTTGACGAGGGCTGACAAATCCTTGTTGGTGGCAGCTATAATGCGCACATCGACGCTAATCTCCCTTTCCCCCCCTACCCTCATAAACCTTTGGCTTTCCAAAACCCTCAAGAGCTTTGTTTGAAGGTAGGACTTCATCTCAGCGATTTCATCGAGGAAAACCGTGCCTCCATTTGCCAGTTCCAAGAGGCCCTTTTTCGTCCCCTTGGCATCGGTGAAGGCCCCCTTTTCGTAGCCGAATAGCTCGGTCTCCAGCAGATTTTCCGGGATTGCACTGCAATTGATTTTCATCAGCGGTTTATTGGTTCTCTTGCTCCGGTAATGAATGGCATTTGCGGCCAATTCCTTTCCCGTTCCGCTCTCCCCCTGTACTAAAACGGATGTCCTCGGGGTTTGGCTGATCATCTCAATCAGCTCCATCACATTCTTTATGAGGGGGCTATTGCCGTAGATTTCGATCCCCTGATGCTTCTCTCCCCCCTGCTGTTGTAACCGGCGGATTTCATAT